>WFQA01000061.1 GCA_015487255.1 Paracoccaceae bacterium
GAAGGCGCACGCCTGGAAAGTGTGTAGGCGGGGAACCGTCTCCAGGGTTCGAATCCCTGTCTGTCCGCCATTTGCCATCATTGAAAAGCGGATGTGCCCCGATACGGGGGTGATTTTCTTTATGTTTCAAAGGGGTTTAGGCTTGGCGACCGAACTTGCGAGAATGCTGGAACGCCTCGACGCACTCTCTATCCCCCGTTTCTCTCTATTCGACCGAACCTCGCGGCGAATTGGTTCGCTCGACGAAAGCCCAATAAAACAAGGGTTTTTCGTGAATTCCGCGCCCGACCGGTTGCAGCCGTGTCAAATCCTCTCACGCAATCAGAGAAAACAAAAATGGACGTGGTGGGGCGAAAGGTTGAGAATTTCCGAAACTATCTGGCGAAACTCATGGTTGTCGCTTAAACTACTCGGATGTTTCGCTTTATTCATACAGCGGACCTTCATCTCGACGCTCCTTTACATAGTCTTGCGCTCAAGGATGAGGTCCTTTCCGACCTTGTGGGGTCCGCAACACGCGGAGCACTTGAGCAGATCGTCACCCTTTGCCTGGAAGAAGATATCCACGCCTTGCTCATCGCGGGTGATCTGTATGACCGTGACCTTCACTCCATGAAAACAGCAGCGTTCCTGACGGCACAGTTGGAGCGCCTGAATGCTGCTGAAATCCCTGTGTTCATTATCCGCGGCAATCATGATGCCGCGAGTGTCATCACAAAGGAACTGGACCTGCCCCCGAACGTGCATGTGTTTTCCGGGCATGGCGGGACAGAGCGCATTGATGAACACGGCATCGCCATTCACGGGGTTAGCTTTGCCAAACCTCAGGCACCGGAAAGCCTGCTGCCCAAATATCCTGCGCCTGTGGCAGGATGCTTCAATATCGGCTTGCTTCACACGAGCCTTGCGGGGTCCGAGGGGCACGACACATACGCGCCCTGTTCCGTCTCGGACCTCAAGAACCATGGCTATGATTACTGGGCTCTGGGGCACATCCACAAACGGCAGGTCCATTCCGAGGCGCCCCATATCGTGATGCCCGGCATGCCGCAGGGGCGCGATATCGGTGAGGCCGGTACAAAAACGGTCACTATGGTCAGCGTGTCGGATGGCCCCGGTTCCAACAATGTCACGCTGGAGGAAAGGCGCACATCGCAGGTTGAATTCAACCGGGTGTCCTGCGCGCTGGATGGTGTGGAGGAATGGCGCGACATGCTTGCGCAGATCACCGCCGCGATAACAGAGGCGGTTTCCCAGGCTGCGGGAAATAGCATCCTGCGGGTTGATCTGACAGGGCAGACGCCGCTTGCCTGGCGGGTTCGCCGGGATATGGACCTGCTGAGCGAGCAGATCAGGGAAGCGGCCCAGGTCATCGGAACCGTCTGGATTGAAAAGGTCGAATGTCATTTACGTCAGCCGGAAGCTTCTGAGGCCCGCGAGGACCCGCGGTTTGAACTCCAGGCCCTCATGCAAACGCTGATGCAGGACGAGAGCGTCACCGCTCGCGCAGTGGAAATGGCCGAGTGGCTGGTGGGAGAACTGCCACCGGAAATCAGACCCGGTTTTGGTGCGGACAGGGATGCGTTGGCGGCAAGCGTCACCACATTTCTTACTGAAGGTTGCGAGGACGTCGTGGCCATGATGATGGGTGAAGAAACCGAGGGGGACAGATAATGCGCCTTCGCCGTCTTGATCTCACCCGCTTTGGCCATTTCACTGATTTTTCGCTGGATTTCGGGGCATCTGAGTCAGAAAAACCCGACTTGCACATCATTTTTGGCCCCAATGAGGCGGGCAAGACAACGGCACTCAACGCCTGGCTGGATCTGCTTTTTGGCATTCCGACACGCAGTCAATACAATTTCCTGCATGATTATGACAACATGCGCATCGGGGCCTGTTTGGAAATCGACGGGGCGGAACATGAGCTGGTTCGCATCAAAAAACAGCAAAACAATCTGCTTGATGCTGGCGGCAACCCAGTTAATCCGGCGATTTTGGCCCGCGCCCTTGGCGGCATGAACCGAGAGCAGTATCGGGCGATGTTCTCGCTTGATGACGAGACGATCGAAAAAGGTGGAGACGAAATTCTTGCCAGCCATGGCGACCTTGGCCAGCTTCTGTTTTCCGCAGCTGCCGGGCTTTCTGATCTGAGCAGCGTACTGGACAAGGCGCGCGAGGCGGCGGAGAATTTTCACAAGAAATCTGCGCGGAAAAGTTTTTTGGCCGAGGCGCGCCGCAAGCTGAAAACTCTGGACGGACAAATCCGTGATCTTGACCTGAATGCCAACCGCTTTCGTACCTTGCGCGCGGCGCTGGCAACTGCCGAAACGAATGAAAAGGCGGCGCGGAAAGAACGCGATGGTCTGATGGGTCACAAAGCCCGGCTTGAGGCTGTTATCGAATGCTTGCCCCTGTTGGCCAAACGTGATGGGCTGCACTCCGATCTGGAGGCGGTGAAAGATTATACCGTGTTTCAAGAGGCTTGGCCCGAGCAGGCCCGTAAGCTGCGTGAGCGCGAGGTCGCGGCCACATCCACGCAAACTACGGCGTTGGAAACGCTGGAAAAACTCCGTGAAAAACAGGAAGAGATCACGCTGGACCCCGATATCCTTGCCGTCAGGCAGGAGATTGAACAGCTGATGGATGCGCCGCGCTCCAGGGCGCTGACGGCACAGGGTGACGTGCCGAAACGGGAGCAAGAACTGACAGAGCTGAACGCGGATATTGAACAGGCCATGAAAGATTTAGGCCTGACCGAGGCTGAACCGGAAACCCTTGCCGAACCCGTACTTGGCAAATTCGAGCGCTTGGCAAACGAAGTGAAAACGGCTCGGAATTTGCTCGACGCAGCGCGTGATGAAGAGCGAGGCGCGAAGGCAGAGCTGGACGAAATCTCCGAAGATGAAGCCGAAAAAAATGAGGCCATTCCATCGGTTGATGATCTTCGCGTCCTCTTGGATCGCCTTGAACCCGAAGCCCTAGTCAGCCAGCTGCGCGAAGCCATTGTAGCCACAGACCGTGAAAAGAATACTGTCAGGGACGCGCTGGCAGGTCTGGTGCCGTGGCACGGCGACGCTGACCAATTACCGGTGGCTCCGGTGACAGAAGATCAGGCGCGGCGGATCGCTGATGGCCACAATGAGCTGAAGGATGCGCACAAGGCAGCACGACAGGATTTTGATAAGGCGGTGCGCGAGCTGGCCGGTATTGAGGCCCGCCTCGACACCATGAAAACCGATGTCAGCCTATTTTCGGATGAGGACAAGCAAGAGGCACGCGCCCATCGCGATTCCGTCTGGAACGATCATGCCCAGGCTCTTACCCGTGAGACAGCAGACAAGTTTCATGAAGAAATGGTGCGAGTGGACACCATACAGGACGCGCAGTTGGAGGCAGCCGATCGGCTGGCCCAATTGCGAGAACTGCAATTGAATGTGGCTGACCTGAAGGCACAGAAGGCCCATTGGGGGGCGCAGGTCAAGACGCAGGCACAAGCGCTGGAGGCTGAAAAAAGTGCATTTGCCGACCTTCTCAAAGAGCTTTCCTTGCCCGAGGACTTTGATCCGGACGATCTGCAGCCTTGGCTGAAATCACTTGCAGGTGCCCACAAGGCCATCGCAGCCCTTGCGCAGGCGAAGGAGGTTCAGGCGCTTGCGCAGGCGGATATCGCCCAGGCCGAGGCGGCTCTGCGCAAGGCGTTGAGCGCTGCCCCAGATTCCGGGGACTTGACCGACCTTACCCGTATGGCGCGCAAAACCCTTGAGGATGCCGGTCGTGCCCAGGAGCGCGCGAGCGCGATTCAAAAAGCCAGCGCCAAGCTGAAAAAGCGCAAGCAAAAAGTAGGAGAGCTGGAAAGACGCCTTTCGAAGGCTGAAGCCGAATGGCAGGCCCAGGCTGATGCCTCGCCCCTTGAGATTGACGACCCGTTGGGTTTCCATGATGCCTTGCCAATCCTGCGCAAGCTCGGGCCTTGGCTGTCGGAGCGCGAAAAACTGAGTGGCCGGATCAAGGCCATGAAAAAAGATGCCGGCGACTTCGGCAAATCTGTACGTGATCTGAACACGCGACTGGGTGGCGACCTGCATGACGAAGACTTTGTTCTGGCACAACAATTAATAAACAGAATGAGATCAGCCGAACAAGCCAGCCATGATTTGCAAACCCTGAAATCACAGATTCAGGAGCAAGAAGATATGCTGGTCAGCGTTAGAAAGGAAATCAATAGTATTGCGGCAGCAGTTGAGGAAATGGCAACGGCATTTCCCGAATCTTCCGAGATCAAAACCACCGAAGATTTGCGAAATGCTGTCTCAAATGCCGAAAAATCTGATGGGCTGTGCGAGGAGATTGCGGATTTTCAGGGCCGCATCGTGCTTCGCTTGGGGCAGGATAATTTCGACGCTGCACTAGAAATCCTTGAAAATGCGGACATTCCCACAGCCACTGCGAGCCAGCAGGCCGTAGAAGCCAACCTCGTGGAGGCGGAGAACACGCTGGAAGGTGCCATCGGAGATTTACGCGCGGCCCGCGATGAGCTTGCTGCGGTCGGTGGCGATGATGCTGTCGCCAGATTGCAGGAAAAGCGGCAGGTTCTCTTGCTGGACATGGCCGAACAAGCCAGGAAGAGTCTGCGTTTGCGACTGGGCGTTCTATTGGCCGAGCAGGCACTGTCGCGCTATCGTGACACCCATCGCAGCGGTATGCTGGCCGCCACGGAAAAGGCTTTCACCAGACTGACCGCCGGACGATATACCAAGCTGGCGACACAACCCGACGGGAAAAACGAGGTTCTGCTCGCCGTGCGGGATGAGGATAACCGTTCAATTTCTGCCGCCAAAATGTCCAAGGGCACGCGCTTTCAGCTATATTTGGCATTGCGACTTGCGGGATATGGTCAGTTCGTCGCCGATGGCACGGTCCTCCCGTTCATAGCCGATGACATCCTGGAAACATTCGACAACACACGGACGTCGGCGGCACTGGATTTGCTCGGGGAAATCTCTCAGAGCGGGCAGGCCCTGTATTTTACGCATCATGAACATGTCGTTGATCTGGCGAGAGAAAGACTGGGAGGCGGCTGCCAAATTCATGATCTATCAGTGGAATAAAACAAGGGGGTTCCGTAAATTCCATGCCCGACCAGTCGCCGCACTATCATACTGCCCCCCCTCATGCGGTCAGAAAACAGAAATGGACGTGGTGGGCGAAAGCTTGCGTCCTAACTGAAATGGTCCCGTCCAAGCGGACGCAGTGATTGCTACAATAGATTTATCTGACTATGGAGCAAAATGCCAAAACCAAATGGTCATCAGCGCGGAGGCTTTATTGGTTCGCTTTGTGAAAGGATGTATTCGGCGCCTTTCAGGCCGAGTTTGTTGGGACCGGCCCAGATCAAGTAGTAAAGTGGGGCGTTCCGGGTATTGCGGATCAAACGGGGCTTTGAGACATAGGGGAACAAATCTTTGAGGCGGCTCAAATACAAATCAAGAAGCCTTTCCGCCACGCCGCCATTCTTCGTGGTTACCTCATTTCCGAAAAGGTCGGTTTCACGACTATATGCAATTTTCTGCCAGTCGTTAGTGCCAAAGCATTTTGTCAGCTGACTCCTCCAGTTTTCAGGCACGTCAGGGGATTGGCACGGGCGATGGCACCGCCACGCCGTTTCAGTTGGGGAAAGCCTATTCATCCGGCGCGCAAACATGGACCCGGAGCATCACAAAGCCGGTGGCTGGCACCGTAACTGTGGCGCTGGATGGTGTTTCACAGGCTGCGGGGTGGTCCGTGGACACGATCACCGGCCAGATCATCTTCACCACCGCTCCGGCCAGCGGCGTCATTGTCTCTGCCGGTTTTGAATTCGATGTACCGGTGCGTTTCGACACCGACCAGCTCGACGTCACTCATGATCTGGAGCGGCTCGGCTCCATCACATCCATTCCGTTAATCGAGGTCCGGCGATGAAGGATGCCGATTTAACCCTCGCCAAGTGCTGCGGCAATATCCTTGATGCGCAACATCAGAACCAGCGGCTCTATCGGGCTTTCAGTAAATCCGTGCGCCAGATAAAACGCCTTGGCCTGATCATTCAGGGCATGCACCAGCACCGCCGCCGCTCCGATTTCCTGCGATGCATTCAGAACGCGCAGCAAAGCATCCCTGAGAAGCGCCGTGCCAATCCCGTTGCCCTGTTCACGATTGTCCACCGCCAGACGGCCGAGGATGATGACGGGAACGGGCGACGGCATGTTGCGGCGGACCTTGCTCGGGGCTTCGTCCCGCTCGACCGCACCGGCGGCCAAGGCGTAATAGCCGACCACGGTGTGACCGCGACAAACAACATAAAC
>WFQA01000062.1 GCA_015487255.1 Paracoccaceae bacterium
AGCCAAGGGAGAGCGGGTTTTCGCCTCGCCACTGGCGCGCCGGATTGCGGCGCAAAAAGGCCTTGATCTGACCGCGCTCAAAGGCTCTGGCCCCAAGGGCCGGATCATCAAGGCCGATGTTGAAACCGCCAGCGCCCGGCCCGGCCCGCAAGCGGCTGCCCCCGCCCCGGCGGCAATGGCACAAACTGCGGATGCCAACAGCGTCATGGCCATGTATAAAGATCGTGAGTTTGAGGAGGTTCCGCTGGACGGCATGCGCAAAATCATCGCCAGCCGCCTGACGGAAGCCAAGCAAACCATCCCGCATTTTTATCTGCGCCGCGAGATCGAGCTGGATGCATTGCTGAAATTCCGTGCTGATCTCAACAAGTCGCTCGCCGATAAGGGCATCAAGCTTTCGGTCAATGATTTCATCATCAAGGCCTGCGCCAACGCCCTGCAAGAGGTGCCCGATTGCAATGCCGTCTGGGCCGGAGACCGGATTTTGAAGCTCAAACCATCGGATGTGGCGGTGGCCGTGGCGATCGAGGGCGGGTTGTTTACGCCGGTTTTGCGCGATGCAGAGTCCCGCACCCTTTCCAGCCTGTCGGCTGAAATGAAAGACCTCGCCACCCGGGCCAAGGCACGCAAACTGGCCCCGCATGAATATCAGGGCGGCAGCTTTGCGATTTCCAACCTTGGCATGATGGGGATCAGCAATTTTGACGCGGTGATCAACCCGCCGCACGGCTCGATCCTTGCCGTGGGTGCCGGGCAAAAAATGCCGGTGGTCAATACCGAAGGTGAGCTGGATATCGCCACGGTCATGTCGGTGACGCTCTCGGTTGACCACCGGGTGATCGACGGGGCGCTGGGCGCGCAATTCCTTGCGGCGATCAAGCATAACCTTGAAAACCCGGTGGCAATGCTGGCCTAAACCCGATCCGTAGGGTGCGTGGTCTCCACGCACCTTTACCCGCGCAACAACTGATCCATCTCATGGGAAGGCTGGTCACACCCGGCCTCCCCCACCACCTTGGCCGGCACCCCGGCCACGGTTTTGCATGGCGGCACATCCCGCAACACCACAGAGCCGGCCGCCACCCGGCTGCAATGGCCCACCTTGATATTGCCCAGCACCTTTGCCCCGGCTCCCAGCAACACCCCGTTGCCGATTTTCGGGTGCCGGTCATCATCTTCCTTGCCGCTGCCGCCCAGCGTGACCGAATGCAGCATCGACACGTTATCTCCCACCACCGTGGTCTCGCCAATCACGATTGAATGGGCGTGATCGATCATCAGCCCCTGCCCGATCACCGCGCCGGGGTGGATATCAACCCCGAACATCTCCGAGCAGCGCATCTGGAAAAAATAGGCCATATCCTCACGCCCCTTCAGCCACAGCCAATGCGCTACGCGATAGGCCTGCACCGCCAAAAACCCCTTGAAGTATAATAGCGGCTGGATGGAGCGATGGCAGGCCGGGTCCCGATCCATTATCGCCACAATATCGGCCCGTGCGGCTTGGCCCATCCCGGGGGCATCAGCCAGAGCCTCGATGCACACTTCGTTGAGCACGCTCTCGCTCATATCCCCCGAGGCCAGCTTTTGCGAAATGCGGTATGCCAATGCTGATTCAAGCGATTTATGATGCAGCACCGCACCATAAACCACCCCGGCCATTGCCGGCTCAGTATCAAGTATCGTTTGCGCCTCGGCCTTTATTGTTGCCCATACCGGGTCCAAGCTGCCGAGTATTGCTTGTGTTTGTGTCATTTTCTCACTCCATCACCGCATTTTACGGTATTTGGAGTGAGATTTCATAGCACATAATCGTGAATTCAAACTAAAGATCATAAAAATTATAAAAAGAGGACAAAACCACCATAATCACCGCCCCAGCAAGATCGCCGAATACCCCAGTGCCAAGGTCAGACAAAGCGGCGCAAAAAAGCGCATATCCAGGCTGCGAAACGGCTCGACCGAGGCCTGGAGCGGCCCAACGGGCATATAGGTCAGCCCGCCACGCAAGGCAAAAATTGCAACCGCGCCAAGCAGCGCCCACAGCCGCAGCCCGTCCAGCCCGCCAAGGCTGAACCACCCCGCGCCCCAAGGTGCCAGCCAACCGGCGGCAGATATGCCCATCGCCACCAAAATGGTCAGCCCGCGTGAAGGCATCGGTGTGCCCTCGGGCACGCCCACCACCATCGCACCCAGCGCATCACGACTCGCCGCAGGCCAGCTCATGCCAAAAGCCCAGCCCAGATGCAGCAAAGCCACCGCCTGCAGGGTCAAAAACACAAAGAGTATCACCACAATCATACTTGCAACCCCCGCCAATAGCCAACCGATACGAGCAAGCCAAGAACAAGAAAAATATAGAATTGCGGAAAGACAAAGGGCGCGCCAAGCCGAAGCGTGCCATAGAGCAGAAACAGGCCAGAAAAAGCAAAAAACTGCGCCGCAATAAACGGTGCCGCCCCCATATCCCGCCCGATAGCGGCCAGCCCCAGCCAGATGGCGCTCAACACCATGATCGCCGTTATGGCATGCCATATCACCGATATAACCGCCTTGACATCCGTTGCCAGCCCGCTTTGCAATACCGGCCTGTGTATCACCGGGCCGCCCCCGATCACATGGGCGCCGATTGTCAGCACGGTCAGCGCCGTTGCGGCCAAATACCAATAGCTCATCTCATCCCCCATACGGTTTCGTATGGTCATACAGCTTGCACCCGACAAGTCAATACGCTACCGTATGGCATGAAGAAAAATCTTACAAAGCTTGACTGGCTGCAAGCCGGTTTTCGCACCCTCACCCGAAATGGCCCATCCGCGCTGAAGGCCGAGCCACTGGCAAAATCCCTCAAGGTCAGCAAAGGCTCTTTTTACTGGCATTTCAAAGATATAGGTGATTTCAAAGCCGCGATGATCAGCCATTGGCAGCAACTGGCCACCGCAGATGTCATCAACCAAATCGAAACCGGCACCAGCGAGCCAGAGCAAAAATTGCGCGCTCTCATTGCCGCGTCCACCAGGCTTCCCCGCGGCGATTACGGTGGCCCCAGCAGCGAATCAGCCATCCGGGACTGGGCCAGATACGAGCCGCCCATCGCCAAAACCGTTACTGAAATTGACCAAAAACGCCTTGCCTTCACCAGCAGCCTTTTTGTGGAATACGGGCAAAAAAAAACGCAGGCGCGCCAATCGGCCCGCCTGCTTTATAGTGCCCTGATCGGGCTTGATACCTTGCAACCTTCCGGCCTGTCCAAGCCAAGCGATGATCTCGCAACCCTGCTGGAGAAGCTCCTCAAAGGCTGAATCTGTTACGCTCATCAGACAATACCCACCCCACTTAAATACAAATTAAAACCATATTATCAGCATGTTACATCCATTTCACCATGACTACTAACCTAGGTTAGTAGTCATGATATCCACACTTAAACCGCCCGCGGCACCCCAAGCGCCACATAATGCACACAGAGCCGCACCGTGCCGCCGTCAAATGTCCCGGCGTCTGCGCTTAGCAACAGCGGCGTATCGGCATAATAGGTCTGCGGTTGCCCGCTCAGCCCGCTGGCCCATGAGTTCAGCAGCAAGCCAAGCCCCGAACCATAGCGGTTATCCGCCCCCGGCACCCCAAGCCGCCAGCTCGAAACCCCGGTGCCGGAAATCGCCGAAATCACCCGCCCGGTCACGCCAATCACCTGCGCCCCGTTGGGAATGATATCCACCGTGGTTGAACTGGCCCCGGCACTGATCACATGGTCGATCTCGGCAATGCGCCAATAGGTGCCCGCCCCGCCTGCGCTGACCACAACCGCATCCGCCTGCCAGTCAACCCCGTCAAAGACCAGCGCCTCGCCGGTGCTCTCATCCCAGCCGCGCCAGCCGGTTTTGGGGGTCAGAAACACCCAGCCCCCATTGGCCTGCACCGCCAGATTGCCATCCTGCCCGGACCAGTCACCACTGGCGCCCGCACCCACGCCATAAGCCGCGCCGTTGAGCGCCACCGGCGGTGTCGTCACATCCCGCGCCACGAGCCGCATCTGTGCCACCGCATCGGCGCGGGCAATCGCCTCGTTCACCGTCACATGTTTTTGCGCCTGTACCGCATCCAGCAGCGGCATTTCAAAATTGTAAGTTTCAGCCATTTACGGTTATCCTCGCATCGGGGCCAGCCCCATAAGTTGTTGAAATTTGTGCGACTTCGATGTCATACGGCACCACAGCCCCGTCACTTGCCTGCATGGCCGCGCCATAGCTCCAGCCCGATATGCCGAGGGTTTCCTCCCGCAGCACCACCCCGGCCTTGACCACCCGCAGCCGATAGCGCTCGCTCTCCTCACCCAAAGGCACATCCAGCCCGGCCCAGCTATCCCCGTCGATCCGGGTGCGGCGGATCCAGCTCACCGTCAGGTCCCCGCTGCCCGAGGCCATCAGATGCGCCGGTGCATAAGGCCGCAGCCCCACCCCTTCAAAGCTTTCGACCGCATGCACATAGCGCGGGCTGTCATAGCTCAAATTCGCCGGGCCAATCCGGTAATGCCGCGGCAAACCCCGCCAGGAGGCCGGCAGATCAAGCTGCACCTGCGCCCCGTTGAGCAGCACAAAATCCGCCCCCGCGGGCCACAGGTCCGGCATAATCCCGTCCGTGCCCGCCTGGCCGCGCAGCAAGCCACGCAGCCGGTATTCCCCCGGCGCAACCAGTTCAGCATCGCGGAATTGAAACACCTCCCAATCCCCCGAACCATTGCGCAGCGCCGCCATATTGGCCCCGTTCAGCACCTCCAGCGGCGTGCGCGATTGCAGCACCCCGCCCGAGACCCGCACCCGCACCTCCGCCTCGCTCCAGATCGCCGGCACCGCCCGTGGCAGGCCATCAAGCAGCACCCCCATCACCGCGCGCTGCGCCACCGTACCCTCCAGCAGATACCCCGCATCCGCCGGGGCCGAAAACACCGCCGCCGGGCCGGGCCACGGGCTGGCCGTCACCGCCACGCTTGGCGCATGGGGCAACTCGTCACCACGCAAAAGCGGCAGGTCCATGAACTCCATGTAAACCGGCCCGGCGGAGATCATCACACCCCGGTCAAACAGCCGGTCCTGCGCCGGTGGTGGCAAATAAACCCCCGGCTCAACCCGGGTCGCACTCACTTTTCTAAGGCCAAAATCCTCAACCCGGTCAATGCGATACCTGGTTTCCACCCCGTTATCATCCAGCGCCACCACATCCCCCGCCGACAGGCCCATCCGGCTTGGCGGCAGGGCAAATTCCACCCCGTCGCGCGCAATGCGCGCCTCGGCCAGCCAGCGCGCCGCCACATTGCCCGCCTGCCCCGCGCCCAGCGCCAATGGCAGTTCAGAACTGCTCACCCGCACCGCCCCCTGTAGGGAACAGTTGGATACTGGAGTAGGCGGGATTTGGTGGGATTTGGTGGGATTTGGTGATTTGGGGTAGGAAAAAAAGAGGTTTTGGGGTTGATGGTGCTGGCTGGTGGGGGATACTTGGGATCTAGAGTGAAATTGGGTTTTTAGGGTTTGTTAACCATTTTGGGGTAAAAAACGGGCGCAGGCTTAGATAGCCCTGAGAATACTCTCAGAGGTTCTTAAAAACTCTTAGGCTCGGGATTTGGGGTTAACCCAGATCAGGCGCGGCGTTTGTCTTCTGTTGTTTCAGGCTCGGGTTCCGGTGGCTTGATGGTTGGTGCCAGAATGCCGATGGCCATGGTGATGGCGCGGGCGCGATCCTCGGAATCTTCCCACTTGATGATCTCTTTATATAATGTCGGCGGCTTTGTGGTAGAGGCTGTCTGGTGGCGGGTTATGCTCGGCGAAACGATACACATCCCCCAATAAATCAAGGATATTCTTCATCCAGTCGAAGTTATCGGGTGGCTCGACGCCTGCGGCGAAGGTGCCTGATCTGGGCAGATCGGCGTTGATGCCGAAGGCGATCCAGTCCAGCGGGGTGTTGGTGGCAATTGCCAGTTTAGCTAACGGCTCAATGTTTGGAGCAGACTTTGCTTCCACCCAATTCTGATAGGCAGTCTTAGAGACCCCAGCCGCTTTTGCTGCCTCGGTACGATTTTTGAACTGTTGTTCCAAAACGCGCAATCGACGCGCAAGACCAGTTCGGAACGACGGCAATTCTTCACTTTTCGGGTTATTCATTGCCGTTGTTCCATAAGTTTATGATAATAAACGATAATAACACGACACCCTCCTGAACAAGAAAATGTTACGACGGCAATATAACCTGTCTTCACTGGGCAATATATATGGTTTACCTTGCGCTAATATCAGCATTACACATTGCGAAAAAATCCGGTCTTGCAGGACCGGGGCGAAACAGGAAAAAGCGGGAGACGCAGACATGAAAACCGAGAACTGGAGCCGGGGCAAGATCCGCTACCACCTTGAGCAAAAGGGGTATGTGACCTTGTCCGAGATAGACGGGGAATTCGGCCTATCCGTTTCGACTACATCCGACGCGATCCGCTACCCCAAACCGAAAGGGGAAGCGGCGATTGCCAAGATCATCGGGGTGCACCCGATGGTGATTTGGCCGCGCCGTTACGATGCGCATGGCGAGCGCTTGAAGCCTCAACCTGTTGCCTCTTATAGCGCACCCCGGGTGGTTGGCCAACGTCAAAAAAACGAGGCGGCTTAGACTATGAGCAATAATATGAAACTGGTCGAGATTGCGCTTGACGATATCGAGGTGGGCGCGCGGTTGCGGATGCCGGATTTGGTGGCGATCGAGGGGCTGGCGGCTTCGATCGAGGCGCATGGTTTGATGTCGCCGATCGAGGTGGTGAAGATCAGTTATAACGGGCTGAACAAGCTGGCGAGCGATGGCTCTTATCAGCTGGTGTGTGGCGGGCACCGGTATGCGGCTTTCCGGACGCTGGGGCGAGATGTGATTCCGGCGTTTGTGGTGAAAGGCAGCAAGGACCAGTTGCGGATGCGGGAGATACTGGAGAA
>WFQA01000063.1 GCA_015487255.1 Paracoccaceae bacterium
GGGATTTGCGGCGTTGTTGGGGTGGGGCCAGATCATTGGTCAGCCCCCATCCGGCATAAAACGGCATGCCAAGGCAGGTGACTTTCTTGCCGCGCAACAGCGCTTCAAATCCGGTCAGGGAGGTCATTGTCCAAACTTCATCCGCCATATCCAAAAACGGAGAAATAGGTGCGTTATCAGCAACCGCATCGGCAAAAAGACCGGGGTTTTCCAGCGCGCCGCTGCGCAGGCCGGCTTCGATATCCGGGTGGGGTTTGTAAATGATAAAGGCATCCGGGTTGGCGGATCTTGTGGCTTTTAGCAGGGCCAGATTGGTGCTTACCTCATCGGCCCCAAGGCGGATGGAGGCGTCATCCTCAACCTGCCCGGGTACTAAAATTACGGGTTTGCCGCCCGTGACCGGCTGGGTTGGCGGCGGCAACACCAGGTTGTATTTGCTAATTCTACCCTTGGTAATTTGTTTGATCAGCTGTGTTGCACGACTCAGCGCGACTTCCGGCAGGTCAACCGAGGCCTCAATAAGTTTTTCCAGCCGTGATGGCTGGATCGGGTCATAATATATGCTCAAATCGTCAAGCACCACCGATTCAGGTGGAGTCAGCGCCGCGCCGAGGCCCTTTGAGCGCAAAAAACCATCCTCCATGCGCCAAAGCTCAACCCCGTGATTGGCACAAGCGGCAACCAGTGCCGGGCTTTCCTGATTGGCCCAGACAACCACCCGCGCGCCGCGTTTTTGTGCCAGTTTGGCCGCTTGAGCCGGCGTATTGTTAAACACCGTTTGCTGCAAAAACCGCGAAATTTGTGGACGCTTCCAGTTGCGCATACCAACCGCGACACTGGGCTTGTTATTGTGCCAATGATGCCGAGACCTGGCGAGCAGCGCCTGTGCCGCCAGCTCAAAGTTTGACAGGCGGTTGGAGGAAAGATCTATCCATGTGGGAAAGCGCAGCATCGCCCCGGCAAAGAGCTGCTCGGCGCTAAGCTTGCGGCTGCGTCGTGCACAGGTTTGCATATCTTCGCTCAACCCCCAACCGGCATAAAATGGCAGGCCAAATACCACCGGGCGATGGCCTGCCAAAATGGCTTCAAACCCAAGCTGGGAGGTGACGCAGTAAACCGCCACCGCTCCTTCGAGCAAATCCCATGGGTTAATTTTTTCGCTCAGAAGTATGGTGCGCTCGTCAGTATCAGCGGCACTGAAATGCCCCTGTTTGGCAATTTGCTCAAGCGCGGGATGGGTGCGGATAACGATACGTTTTTCAGGGTGGTCAGCCCGGGCTTTGGCCAGCATGGTGGGAAAACTATGGGCATGGGCCGCGCCGCTGGTGATCGAGGCATCGCCCCGGGTCTGGTCAACCACAAGCACATAGCCCGGTTGGGGGATGTTTCCGGACCCGCGTGGCACGGGGTTGTATTTTGACAGCCCGTAATGGCGCAGAAAGGCAATGCCGTTTTTGGCGCGCCGTGTTAGTTCATCATCGTCAAGCGCATCAAAGTTAAGGATATTTTCCAGTTTCGAGGGCTGAGATGCGTCAAAGAATATCCCGATATCATCGAGCACCAATCCTGCCGGCGCGCTTTTTGGCCCCGGGTTGACCGAGCGCAAAAACGCATCTTCAATACTGAGCAGCGGCAGGCCCCGTCGCCGGGCTGCCAGAATACCGCGCCTTGACAGCGGCTTTCGGCCCCAGACGCCAACCGCTGAAGCCGATTTTGAAATCGGGCCCGGGCACACCCGCCAGCCGGCAATCCGCAACATTTTGCGGATATACGGAACCTGCAGGAAACCGAGCGTGTATACCGCCAGTTTTTGCACAATCATTTCCTGTACCGGTTAACTATTATACTTAAAGGGCACCCGCAATAGTTGCTAGATTATCCAGGGTGTTTACGGTGCCGGCTACGGATTCAAGCACCCGCGACCATGATACAAATGGCGCTTCTGTCACATAAATCGTATCGCGATCCCTGATCCTGAATTTCTGCGCCGTAAAAATGCTTTCTTCCCTGGTCAGATCGATCACATAAGCCACACGTTGCGGTGTGGTGAACTCGTTGGTGTCAAGCACTGCATTGGCAATCTTTGCGGGTTCCATACGGAAGATGAATATCCCCCGCGGGTCCGCAACTCTGCCATCCAGCCCGCCAATCAATGACAGGGCTTCGACCACATTAGGGTCCCGGCTGACAAAATCAATGCGTTTTTGCCCCGAGGCCGCACCGAGCACGGTAAAATAGCGCTCGTCTTTTTGCACGATGATGCGGTCATTGGCCCGCAGGGTTATATTATTTTCAGGGTTGGCATAAAGATCCCGCAGCCAGACCGCGCCGGATTGCCCGCCGCGCTGCACGATTATCTTTGTGCCCGCCGGGTCGAGCGATACACCGCCGGCACTGGCCAGCATCGCGGTCAGGCGACGCGAGGCGGCATGCAGCATATACACCCCCTGGTTATTCACCCCGCCAACCACATTTACCGTGGCACCATTGCCGGGCTTGCGGCGCACTTCCACCTGCGGGTCCGGGGTCTGGCGCTCCAGCCGTTGGGTGATTTCAATGCGCAGCTCTTCCGGCGTGCGCCCGGAGGCGCGAATGACGCCTGCATAAGGCACGAAAATATTACCAAGCTGGTCAACCCGGATTTCCGACAGGGTGGTTGAACTGCTTGCGGGGCTGTTCAGCAAGCCGTTATCGACATTTTCCCAGACGGTGACGGTGATCAGGTCATCGGGGCGGATGCGGTCAACCGCGGCCAGCCCGGCATTGAGAAAGCTGCGCGGAAAACCGAGCGGTTCGGCCAGGGTGGCAGCGCGGGCGATACGGTCATCAACCAAAACGATATTCGTGCTGCCGCCGTTTTCAACCGAACCGGCCAGAATTTCCTGCTGGTTGGGGCCGGAGCGGGGCAGGCCGCAAGCGCCTAGGGCCAGAACCATGCCAAAAAGAACCACAAATCGTGCCGGTCGGCGGATATTGCCCGTGTTTTTCAAAATGTTGCCCGTTGCCTATACTAACTGCCAAAAGTTTTTACTTTTTGTTAGCAATACAATAGCGGGCAATTTTTAAAAATCCAACCTTAAGATTTGGGTGCGGCGAATTTCGCCGGTGGCAGAGTCATTTTTGCCACATGCCGGCGCTTGAGCGTGGCATACGGCCCTTCAGGGGCGAGCATCATGGGCACCACCTGCCCGATAAGTGCTGTTCGCCCCCTGGCGGTGTAGTAGCCGCCGGCCAGTTGCGAGGTTTGCAGCAAAAACCAGCGATAATCAAGATAGGCCCTGCGGTCTGGCGGGCTTGGGTTTTTGAAAAACTCCGCCAACGGTTGTTGCGAGACCAGTTGCGGTTTTTTGAACACTGAATCACCAATGGCGCGCACCGGCAGGCCACGCCACAGGGCTTGCTGGGCGGCGGTGGAATTGATGGTGATCGCACCACTTGCGTGGTCCAGCAGCAGCCCAAGCTTGCCGCCCTGAATGAAATCGACCCGCGCGGCGATACCGTATCTGGCGGCGCTTTTCCGGATATGCTGTTTCAGCCTGTCGCGCCCGTCATCGAGCGGATGGGTTTTGAACACCAGCCGGCAAGGGGCGCTGGCCCCGCGCGAAAATTCCTTCAGGCACAGGTCAACGAATTGCTTGTTGGTGTCAAAGGCCGAGTGGGCGATGATCGAGCTGTCATGCCCAAGCTGGAGCAGGCCAAGGAAATAAGGGTCTCCGCGCCGGATCAACCGCCTTGTTGCCACGCGCCGGTTGATCGAATGCAGTGGCAGGGTGGCCATGGCCTTGACTCCGCTGAAAAACTCCTCGCGGATCGAGCTTTTGCGGTGCGGGCGGTAATTGGCATAGGTTTTGGACGGAAAAAGCAGGGTGAAGTGATATAGCGCACCATAATAGATATGGTGCCAGAGCGGCCCCCACTGGCTCGGGGCTTCGCTGAGTGCTGGCGCTTCGTGGTCGATCAGTTTGCGCATATCCTCGATATCAAGCTGCATCAGGGCGGAATTGCCGTTGGAGCCGCTGCGCTCATAGGTGGCCCAGAACGGGCGCAGGTAGCCCTCCTCAAAGCAATGCAGCGGCAGGTCTTTGACCTTGGCGATTTTCACCGCTTCGGCATGCAGCGGGCGGGCATCGCCGTAAAGCACGATATCGGTTATATGCTCGGATTTTATGAGCTTTTCCAGCGCGGCGGGCCAGCCCGGCTCATCGCCGCGATAGGCGGTATAGGGCAGGGCGCGGGGCCAGAAAAACCGGTCCCCCCTATTAAAGCCAACCTTGCGCACCCCGTGCCCGCCTGCTTTCAGCGCATGGCCGAGCCTGGCAAAAAACGGCCCGTGCGGGCCTTGCAAAAACAGAAAATTACGGGGGCTGTCGGGCACGTTGCTCTCAATCGGGGTTATTTCATCTTACCTATAGGTAATATGAAACGCCCTAACAACCATTTACCGCCCATGCCTTGCCCAAAGCCGCGGCACTTGTTACCAAAGCTGCGGGATATTGCTGAGGGGATGCTTATGTTTACCGGAATTATTACCGATATCGGCGAGGTGGCGCGGGTTGAGATGCGCGGTGATCTGCATGCGCGCATCAACACCGCTTATGATATGGCCACGGTGGCGCTTGGGGCATCCATCGCCTGCAACGGGATCTGCCTGACGGTGGTCGACAAGGGCGCGGGCTGGTTTGATGTCGATATTTCGGCCGAGAGCATCA
The DNA here is from genome assembly GCA_015487255.1 of Paracoccaceae bacterium. Taxonomy (GTDB): domain Bacteria; phylum Pseudomonadota; class Alphaproteobacteria; order Rhodobacterales; family Rhodobacteraceae; genus UBA3077. The sequence goes on from WFQA01000063.1 coordinate 4,710, forward strand.
TCAAAACCAATATCATGCGCGATGGCGAGGCATGGCCGGTGGGCACCAGGCTCAACCTCGAGCGGGCGCTGAAGCTCGGGGACGAGCTGGGCGGGCATATCGTGTCTGGCCATGTGGACGGGGTGGCGAAAGTGGCCGCCATGCAGGATGAGGGCGAGAGCACCCGCTTTGAATTTACTGCCCCCGAGGCGCTGGCGCGCTATATCGCCCCCAAAGGCTCGGTGGCGCTCAATGGCACTTCGCTGACGGTAAATGATGTGAAGGGTTGCCATTTCGGGGTCAATATCATTCCGCACACCAAGGCACATACCACATGGCAGGATGTCAGGGTCGGAGATGTGGTGAACCTCGAAATTGACACTTTGGCGCGCTATGTGGCGCGTTTGCAGGAATTTCAGCCGTGATCGGGCATAATAAAGGCCCAGGCATGGAGCCGGGCGCGGGCTGGCGCCTGCATTGCTGGCAAAAGGCGCGGCGTGAATTGCTGCCCAGCCTGCCGATCGAGATTTTGCGCCGCCGGGTGGCGCGGGCCGGTGAACTGGGGCTGGATTATCGATCCTATGCCTCGATCCGCGCGGCAAGCGGCCATGATGTGGTTGCGTTTTTGTTTTCCAGCAATGCATTGCGGGTGTTGCCGAAAAGCCCGGTATTGCCACGGGGCAGGGCCGAAAAGCTGGCCAGGGTGCAAAATGCCAGCCACATCGCGGCGATGCACGCGCCGCTTTCCCCCCAAACCTTGCTGAAAGCCCTGCCCGGTGAGATAAAACCGCTGTTTGAAGCCAGTTTCACCGCGCCTGATTTCAGCCAGACATGGAGCCAGACCCGCGAAGCGATTTTGCGCCAGACCCGGGCGCTGAACCTGCCGCGCGACGGGGTGGTGGTGATCGGTGATACCGGTCAGGAGCGGGCATGGTCAGAGGCGGCGCGGCTGGCCGGGTATCTGAACGCGGACCGGTTTTTTGGCGCGGATAACGCCGCTGGCCGCTAGCCGCGCCATCACTTTGCCGTTGGCAGGCCCGCAATCGGTGGCGTGGTGCAACTGCCGCATTGACCGGGCAGGGGAAATGCTTAGGTTACCCCTGTTTTGAAAAGGATATGACATGGCACTCTCTTATAAGGCCCGGCGGCGATGGTCGTTGTTTATTTTGCTGATCGGCCTGCCGGCCTATATCGGTTTTGTGTGGTGGGTGCTGAGCCTGGTTGACCGGCTGCCTTTCTTGATAGAGCTGGTGGTTTATGTGTTTCTCGGGGTGGCCTGGATATTGCCGTTCAAGGCTGTGTTTCTCGGGGTCGGGCAGGCAGACCCGGATGCAGACCCGGAAGAATGAATTTTGCTGCGCCAGTGCTGCTGATCGGCAACGGCCCGGTTGACAGGGGTGCGGTTGAGCTGGTGCGGCCATTTGCTGAAGCGGCGGTGGCGGCGGATGGCGGGGCCGGCACGGCAAAGCGGTACGGGCTGGAACTGGCGGCGGTGATTGGCGATATGGATTCCGCCACCCCGGAGGATCTGCGGGATAATGACGGGAAAATCATCCGGATTACCGAACAGCAGACAACCGATTTCGAAAAATGCCTGAATATTATAAATGCGCCGCTGATCATCGGTATCGGCTTTCTGGGCGGGCGGCTTGACCACGAGCTGGCCGCGCTGAATGCCCTGGTGAAAGCCGATCGGAATATTGTGTTGATCGGGGGTGAGGATATTGTTTTTCGCCTGCCTGCATATTTTGAGGCCCCTTTGCCGCCGGGCATGCGGGTTTCGTTTTTTCCGATGGGGGTGGTGAGCGGGGTGGAAAGCAAAGGGCTGGAATGGGAGCTGAACGGCCTGCAGATGGCTCCGGGTGGGCTGATCAGCAGCTCCAACCGGGTTGTCGGGCCGGTCTTGCAGCTACAAAACCCTGTGCAGCCCCTGCTGTGCCTGTTGCCGAGGGCGCAATTGGCAGTGACACTTAAGCACTTTAAATCTTAAGCTTACTGCTGTATTGGCAGGCGCTCAACCCTGTGAAAGCCTGTAAACATGCCCCACTCCACCCGCCCGACAACCCTTTCTGACTATGCCCGCAAGCTGGTGGGGCAGCGCAAGCCGGTGGAGCGGATCAGCCTGCCACAACTGCGCATCGAGGTGCTGGCCGGGCTGACCGTGGCGCTGGCGCTGGTGCCCGAGGCCGTCGCCTTTGCCTTTGTGGCCGGGGTGGAGCCGCTGGTCGGGCTTTACGCGGCCTTTATGGTCGGCTTGATCACCGCGCTGTTTGGAGGGCGGCCGGGGATGATCTCTGGCGCGACCGGGGCTTTGGCGGTGGTGATGGTGGCGCTGGTGGCGCAGCACGGGGTGCAATACCTGTTTGCCACCGTGGTATTGATGGGGGTTTTGCAACTATTGGCCGGGGTGTTCCGATTGGCGAAATTTATCCGCATGGTGCCGCATCCGGTGATGCTGGGCTTTGTCAACGGGTTGGCGATTGTGATCTTTCTGGCCCAGCTCGAACAGTTCAAAATGCTGGGGGAGAATGGCGAGAAAATCTGGATGAGCGGCATGACCCTGTGGCTGACACTGGCCTTGGTTGCGGGCACGATGGCGATTATCTGGCTCTCGCCCAAGATCACCAGGGCCGTGCCCGCGCCCCTGATGGCGATTGGCCTGATCGCCACGCTGGTGATCGTGTTTGATCTGCCGGTGCCACGGGTGGGGGATTTGGCTTCGCTCAAGGGTGGCTTGCCGCAATTTGCCATTCCTGATGTGCCATTTACCTGGGAAACCCTGCGCATCATCTTCCCCTATGCCATTATTCTGTCGGCGATCGGGCTGATCGAAAGCCTGCTGACGCTCAACCTCGTTGGCACCATGACCGGCAAAACCGGCGGGGCTTCCAAGGAAAGCCTGGCCCAGGGCGCGGCCAATGTGGCGACCGGGTTTTTTGGCGGCATGGGCGGCTGTGCGATGATCGGGCAATCGATGATCAACGTGAAATCAGGCGGGCGCACCCGGGTATCGGGCACATCGGCGGCGCTGTTTTTGCTGGCGTTTATCCTGTTTGCCAGTTCATTGATTGAGATGATCCCGCTGGCGGCCCTGGTCGGGGTGATGTTTATGGTGGTTATCGGCACTTTTGCCTGGCAGAGTTTCAAGGTGCTTAAGCGGGTGCCGCGCTCGGATGCGCTGGTGATCTTGCTGGTGACCGGGGTGACGGTGGCGGCTGATCTGGCGGTGGCGGTGATTGTCGGGGTGATCGTTTCGGCGCTGGTTTATTCATGGAATGCCGCCTCGCGGATCAGGGCCAATGTGCGCCCCTCCGAGAGCGAGATCGGCGCGCGGGTTTACGAGATCGAAGGGCCGTTGTTTTTTGGCTCGGCGGGCAGTTTTATCGAGCTGTTCAAGCCCGAGAATGACCCCGACACGGTGATACTGGATTTTATGCATTCACGGGTGGTGGACCACTCCGCCCTGCAGGCGATCGAGGCGGTGGCGGCCAAGTATCAGGTGGCGGGCAAGCGGCTGCAACTGCGCCACCTGACGCCGGATTGCCACAGGCTGCTGAGCACGGCAGGGCAGTTGATGGTGGATCATGATGATGACCCGCATTACCGCGTGGCGGTGGATTACGACATAAAAACCGGGCGTTTGGGTGGCGAACACTGAAGCGCATTTTGTTTTTTTATGCCTGATATCGGTTTTGCCACTATGGCTGCGGCCAGCATGGCAATATACTTGGCTTCGATTACGCAGATCGCCGAGCGAAGCGAGGCCACCGCCGCCGGCCAGCCGTGTTTTCAGCTTTGCTGAAAACCGTGCCTTTTCCGAGTGGGGGTTTACCCCCGCAGAGGAAAAGGCAAGCCTGTCGGTGAGGACAGGATATTTTACTGCAGCGCCGCGGCGCGCGCCTCCTCGGCGACCCTTCGGGCCACCTCGTCGGCGCGTGTCGTGCAAGCACGACCAGATGTGTGTAAAGCCCGTGCTAAAACGGATAAACTGGTGCCGGGCTAATGGTAAAGGGGCCTATACGGGTTTCGCCATTGATGAAATTCAGCGTGAACGCCAGGTTCCTGCCGTCTGAGGCTCCGTCCAGCGCCCGCTTCAGGGTGAGCTTTTCGGTGGTGGTCAGGTTGGAGGCTTGCCTGAATGTTTCAAAAAATGGCTGCCAGTTGAACACTTCAAAATTCAGGTTGCCCTCGACATAGCCATTTTCCGCCGCCCTCAATTCACCGGTCAGGCGCAGCTCCGAAGGCCCCCACAGGATGAAGCTTGGCTCTATAGTTGCCCGAAGCGGCCTTGGTGGGGTAGCGCTGGCAAAGGCGGGCCTGTCGATCTCCCGGTCAAAATAGATCTGCCCGCTGAGCCTTAGTTTATCCACCAGATCGGGCAGATATGCACCGCCGCCAAGCCGGGAGGTGATAAACGCAGGCGGAGTGATATCCTCAAGGTCAATCCCGAGTCGGTAGCGGGTGGGGGTGGTTTCGTTTTGGAACAGGGCGGCATTGAGGGTGGAAATATTGGCCATCCAACCGGTGCCGTTGAGCAGCAGGCCAGCTCCTTCCAACTGCAAACGCTCAAGCGGCATGTTGATGGCGGGTGCAACCACAATCGAGGCGCGCAGCACGTCGGAATCAACCGTTACCCGGCCCTCGGGCGTGTCTAGTACTTGGGTGCCGGGCCATGCCGCGATCACATGATTGGGCTGATAGGTGAGCGCGGTGATCAGAAATTCATCCGCCTGCCACCCCCATTTGCCGCTTGGATCCCTGAAGCTGAGATCGGTGAGAGAGGTGTCAAACCGGTAGGGAAACCCGCCAACCCCGAGATCGCCGCTTTCGGCTGTCCAGCCATCTTCCCGGCCATCGGCCAGCAGATTGGCAAAAAGATTTTCCTGCGCGCGGGCCCCGATGAACCAATAGCCGCTCCAACCGGCGACAACCAGAACTGTCAGTCTGAACAGCCATTTCATTTTTTGCTCCCGCTTTGCAACGGCTTTGATTATACCACATCTTAAAGGGAATCGCCAGAATGTATGAAAACGGTTTATGGGTGTTTGGCTATGGCTCGCTGATCTGGAAGCCCGGCTTTGAGTATGGGCAAAAACAACGGGCCACGCTTTTTGGTTTTCAGCGGGCGTTTTGCCTGTGGTCGATCCATTATCGGGGCACAGCGGCGCAGCCCGGGCTGGTGCTGGGGCTTGACCCGGCTTCTGGGGCGCGCTGTGAGGGGGTGGCCTATTATGTCGGGGCGGAAACAGCGGCTGATGTGCATGAATATTTGCGCGCCCGCGAACTGGTTTCCTATGCCTATTTCGAGCGCCTGCTCCAGGTGCGACTCGCCGACGGGCAAGAGGTGCCGGCGCTGTGCTATATCGTGGACCCGCAGCATAGCCAATATGCCGGTGGGCTGGAACCGGCAGCGCAGGCCAGCACCATTGCCAGCGCCGCCGGGTCAGCCGGGCCGAACCGCGATTATCTGCTCAACACCGCCCGGCATTTGCATCAGCTGGGCATTGACGACCCGGATATACAACGATTGGTGGAACTGGTGACACTCAGTTGACATGCGCCGGCATGTGTTGTTTGACAATGGCAAACCACTCGCCCGAGGCCAGTATTTGCCGCATGCCGTTATTGGCCATCTCCAGCACGTTTAGTGCTTCGGGGTTTTGGGTTGAGGCAATCGCGTGCATGGTGGTTTGCCAGGCAAATGCCGGGATGTCGGCAATCAGTGAAGCCTCGCCGTCATAGTATGTGGCCAGGCTTTGGTAATCGGCCACGATGACATCGGTATTGCCGCTGAGCAGTGCGTTGACACATGTGCCAAAATCTCCAGTGCGGGTCTGGGTGGTTTCGGCCAGCGAAACCCCGATGCGGCGCAGCAGGTCGTCATTATGAAATTGCGGGATGCAGAAGGATTTCCCTGCAAACCCATCTGTGGTGGCCGCGCGGGCCAATGCATCGTTACTGCGCACAAAAAGCCCAAGAGTGATTTCATAAAGCGGCACGGAAAATTCATAATCCTGGCAAAGTATTTCAGATTGTGGCGAAAGCGCCGCGGGGTTGCCGCAATCGGGCATCACCCAGGGGAAGGATAAAAGCGTAGTCTCGTCCTGACTGGATTGTCGCAAAATTGCGCCATTGCTGCCAACCCGCTCAACCTCAAGCCCGGCGCGGTAACCGCCCTTGCGCAGGGCCGCGCCCAGAATATCGGGAATAATACCGCTGCCGTCGCTGCTCATGAACGGGGTATCGCCGGTTTTGGCCAAAAACCGCCGGACGGGGCTGTTGGATTCCGGCTCGCCAATGGTGGCCAGAAATGCCGTGGGTAAGGGTATTTTGATATCGTCACGGCAGGGAATGGCCAGCCTCATGCCGATTTCTATGGTGTTCGGGTCTGCACCCACCACTGCAATATTGGCTTCATAGATAATAGGCGAAAGATCGCGCGTGCCATAATAGCGCTCGGCAATCAGGCGCAGGGTGTCGCCGGGCATAACGGTGTATTGATCGCAATTCGCAGCCGCGCGCGCTGCGCTGGACAGCATTAAAATAATGCTAAGGGTATAAAAAACCACATATCTACACATGACACACCAAAAATGGCTACTTTATAAGTGGTTTTTAGCATATTTGTGTAAAAATATCAATTTTTGTTTTACCTGGCCCGCGCCCGCAGGCTGACCCCGGAAGATTCGGTAATACGGACCCAGCCGCCGACCTCGGGCATGGTGCCTTCTTCCCAGGTGACCGGCCATTGCACCCCGTCGATTTCCACCTTGCCCTGCGGGCCGCTCACGCTCAGCACCTTGGCATCACGCCCCACCATGTTCAGCCCGCGGGCATTGAGCACCGCTTGCGGCTCGTCTTGCTCGACCCGTGCCATCAATGCCCGGCCGGCAAAGAGCAGTGCAATTGACAGTATCGAGAAAATTGTCAGCAGCGCCTGCCCGGAAAGCCCGGGCATCAGCCATGTGAGCAGTGCGATCAGCATTGCCGCCAGCCCCGGCCAGATCAGAATGAACGAGGGCGCAAGAATTTCAAACGCGACCAGCACAATGCCAAGCGCCAGCCAGAGCCAGGGGCTGGCATCGCCGATCCAGTTGAAGAATTCCATGCTTATTTATCCTTTCCGGTAACCGCCTTGGCAATATCGGCAATGCCGGCGATCGAGCCAAGCAGCCCGGAGGCCTCAAGCGGGATCATCACGGTTTTGGAATTGGGTGAGGCGGCGACATCGCGCAGGGCTTCGGTGTATTTATTGGCAACAAAATAGTTGATCGCCTGAATGTCTCCCTTGGCAATCGCCTCCGAAACCATTTCGGTGGCTTTTGCCTCGGCCTGCGCGGCGCGCTCGCGGGCCTCGGCATCCAGAAACGCCGCCTCGCGCCGGCCTTCGGCCTCGCGGATCTGCGCCTCGCGTTCGCCCTCGGCCTTCAAAATGGCGGATTGCTTCTGCCCTTCGGCCTGCAGGATATCGGCACGCTTGGTGCGCTCGGCCTTCATTTGCCGCGCCATCGCCTCGTTGATATCCGGTGGCGGCGCCAGGTCTTTGATCTCGACCCTTGTCACCTTCACCCCCCAGCTATGGGAAGCCTCGTCGATCACCCCCAGCAGTTTGGAGTTGATGGCATCGCGGTTGGAAAGGCTCTCGTCAAGGTCCATCGAGCCGATCACCGAGCGGATATTGGTCATGGAAAGGTTGCGCAGCGCGCGCTCCAGGTCGCGCACTTCATAGGCGGCCCGCGCCGCATCCACCACCTGATAAAAGGCAATTGCATCGGCCACGACCATGGCGTTATCCTTGGTAATCACCTCCTGGGATTGCACATCGAGCACGGTTTCCATCATGTTGATCCTGGCTCCGACCTTATCAACGATCGGCACCAGAAAGCGCAGCCCGGGTGCCAGGGTGCGGGTATAGCGGCCAAAGCGTTCCACCGTCCATTCCTCGCCCTGCGGCACGGTTTTCACCGTCATTAGAATCAGAATGATGGCAAAGATCAAAATAGCAATGGCGGGGGCGGCGGTGCTGCCGATCAGGTTGCTTAGCTCGTTCATGGTCTCTCCGAAAGGTGTTAACAAATTTGTGAATTATCGCGACTATAGGCGCAGCCCAGTGAAAATAGAAGGGTTTTTCCCCGTTTGGGCGGGTTATATACTGGCCAAATCTTTTGTGGGGTGTAGTATCGCGCCCTGAGTTTTAAGTTTTCCGGAGCAGATGAGCCGAATGAAGCTGGTTATTGATTCCAAACGCGAACCCGCGTTTACCCGCCCGACCCGCCAAGCGATGATCATGCTGGTGATCCTGGGGCTTGTGGCCTTGGGGGCGGTGGCGGTGTTCCCGTCCATGTCGCAGGTTTTCATCGTTTCGCCCTGGCTTAACGGGGTGATCATTGCAGTATTCGTGATCGGGGTGCTGGCCTGTTTTTGGCAAATCATCTCGATCATGGTTGCCGTGCGCTGGATAAAGGGCTTCGTGCTGGACCGCCCGGGGCATGAATTTGTGCGCTCGCCGCGCATTCTGGCCTCGCTGGCAGCACTGCTGCGCGATAGCCGCTCGCGCAAGTCCCTCACCTCGACCTCCTCGCGCTCGATCCTTGAATCGGTGGGCACCAGGCTGGACGAGCTGCGCGATATCACCCGCTATATCGCCAGCCTGCTGATCTTCCTTGGCCTGCTCGGCACGTTTTACGGGCTGGCCACCACGGTGCCTGCGGTGGTCGATACCATCCGCGCCCTGGCCCCGCAGGAGGGGCAGTCGGCGGCGGAGGTGTTCAAAAACCTGATGAACGGGCTGGAAGACCAGCTCGGCGGCATGGGCACGGCCTTTGCCTCCTCGCTGCTTGGGCTGGCCGGCTCGCTGGTGGTTGGGCTGCTGGAGCTGTTTGCCGGCCACGGGCAAAACCGGTTTTACATGGAGCTGGAGGAATGGCTCTCCTCGATCACCACGCTCAGCCTTGTGGGTGAGGGCGAGGGCGCGCAAGGCAATGATCTTTCAGCGCTTTACGGCTTTATGGAGCAAACCGCGCTGCAAATCGAAACCTTGAAGGATGTGACCCTGCGTGGCGAGGAATCCCGCCAAAAAACCGATGCCTCACTGAGCCAGCTTGCCCTGGCGGTCAGCGCCATGACCGAAAAAATCAGCGCGCCGGGGGCGGCGGCTTTTGATGATGAGGTGTTTGAGCGCATTGCCAGCTCGCAAGCCGAGATGACCCGGATTTTGAGCGACCGCGAAGAAAGCGCGGGGCTGCTGGATAGCGAGGCCCGCTCGCGGCTGCGCAACATCGATGTGCAGCTCTTGCGGGTGCTGGAGGAGATGTCGGCCGGGCGGCAGGAGAGCATCGCTGATTTGCGCGCCGACCTTGCCTCGCTGGCGCAAAGCATTCTGGCGCTGGCCAACGCGCGGAGCGGTTAAATGGCGCTCGGGCGGCGCGGTAACGGGCGCGAAACCTCCAATATATGGCCCGGCTTCGTGGATGCGATGACCGCACTGCTGCTGGTGCTTTTCTTTGTAATCAGCATTTTCATGATTGTGCAATTCGTGCTGAATGAAACCATTACCGAGCAGGGCGACGAATTGACCGACCTCGCCGAGCAGGTGGCCGGGCTGGCTGACGCCCTGGGGCTGGAGCAAAACCGCTCGCGCGGGCTGGACCGGCAGTTGGGCGAGTTAAGCAGCGCGCTGAGCGAGGCGCAAAGCCAGAGGAACACACAGGCGGCGCTGATCGCCACGCTGACCCGCCAGCGGGATGACCTGTTGGTCGAGGTGGAAAATTCCGCCGGCAGGATCACTGAATTCGAGGCGCAGATCGCCACGCTGATCAGCCAGAACCGCGAGTTGGGCACCACCATTGCCGAGGCACAAGCCAACGCATTGGCCGAGATGGATGCCCGCGCCGCCGCCGAGCTGGCGCTGGCAGCCGCGCGCGAGGAGATTGACGCCGAGGCCGAGGCGGCACGGCTGGCGGCGGCGCGGGCCGATGCCCTGCGGGCGATGATCGCTGAGCTGGAGGCGGGCCAGGCGGAAAGGGCTTCGCAGATCGAAGAGATGCAAGGCCAGATCACCAACGCCACACAGGCACTGTTTCTGGCCGAAGCCGCCCGGCGCGAGGCCGAGCGCACCGTGGCGGAACAGGCCGACGAGATCGCGGCCTTGAACGAGGCACGCCGTTCGCTGGATGAAGAATTGAGCGCGGCGGAAATGGCGCGCATCGCGGTGCTGCAAAGCCTGGCCGAAGCCGAACGTCAGGCCCGCACCACCAGCGAGGTTGCCGCGCAAACGGCCGAGGAGAAGGCCCGGCTGGAGGCATTGCTCTCGGAACGAGAAAACCAGATTGCGGCCGCCGAACTGGCCTTGGCCGAGCGCGCCGCCGCCCTGAGCGAGCGCGAGCGCGGCCAGCTTGCCGAAGCCGCTGCCGCCGAGGCCTTGCGCAATCGCCTCACTGAGGCGGATGCGGAACTGACAGCAATGACGCTATCCCTGGAAGCCGAGCGCCAGCGCGCCGAAGACACCCTGTCCCAACTGGCCGCCCTGCGCGCCGCCCAGCGCGAGCTTTCCGGGCAGGAGGCCGAAAATCTGGAACTGATCACCCGGCAACAGGCCGCCCTGGCCGAGGCCGGGCGGCTACTGGCGCTTGAAAAGGACCAATCCGCCGATGCCCGGCGCCAAATCGCCCTGCTCAACCAGCAAACCGCCGCCCTGCGCCAGGAACTGAACCAGCTTCAGGGCTTGCTGGATGCCTCTGCCGCTGCTGATAGCGAGGCGCAGATTCGCATCGAGAGCCTTGGCTCGGAGTTGAACACCGCTTTGGCAAGAGTGGCCGCCGAAGAGCGCGCCCGCGCCGATGCCGAGGCCCGCGAACGCGAATTGCTTGCCGCCGAGGCCGCCCGGCTGGAGGCCGAGGCCAATGATTTGCGCGCGTTCCGCTCGGAGTTTTTTGGCCGCATGCGCGAGGTGCTTGGCGGGCGTGAGGAATTGCAGATCGTTGGCGACCGGTTTGTGTTTGCCTCCGAGGTGCTGTTCGCCTCTGGCTCCGCCCAGCTGGGCCATGAGGGGCAGGCACAGATGGCACAGGTGGCCGCGATTATCCGCGAGATAGCGGTTGATATCCCCGAGGAGATCAACTGGATATTGCAGGTTGAGGGCCATACGGATTCCACCGGCCGGGTTGAAGCCAACTGGGCGCTCTCACAAGCGCGCGCGCTTTCGGTGGTTCGCTACTTGATTGATGTCGAAGGCCTGCCCCCCGAGCGGCTGGCTGCCACGGGTTATGGGCAATTCCAGCCCCTCGTCGAGGGCAACAGCCCCGAAGCGCTGGCCGCAAATCGCCGGATCGAGCTGAAGCTGACCGAACGCTAACGCGCCAATATCGGGCAGGCGTGCTGGATCATTTTGGCCAGTTCATCCCGTGTGGTTTTCAGGCCGCTGATGCGGGCATCGACATCCTTAAGCTTGGCAGCAAGCAGCCTGGCCACCTCTTCACTGCCCAAACCCTGCTTGGCGATCGCGTGCATTTCGGGCGCTATTTCAGCCAGCGTAAACCCCAGGGATTGGGCCAGTTTGATCATGATAACAA
>WFQA01000064.1 GCA_015487255.1 Paracoccaceae bacterium
CGGCAGCCCGGGCGCAGGCGGCCAGCACAAGTAAAAACATAATTGCAAATTTAGAGCGCATTCTGGCTACCGATCAAGTTTGATTTGCGGGTATATGGCGGCTTTGGCCCCAAAATACAAGGCGCACCCGATTTTGCTGGTAAAATGGCAGAATTTGGCGCATTCTGCCGCCCGCGACATTTTGTCAAAACGGAGCTTTGCTTGCGGGACCCTGATCCAGATTTACTTAATTACGCCACCCGCCTTGCGCAGGATGCGGGGCAGGTGGCGCTGCAATATTTCCGCAAGCCATTGGATACAGAGATCAAACCGGACCAAAGCCCGGTAACCGTGGCCGATAAAGCGGTGGAGGATTTTGTGCGTGCCCGGCTGATGCGCGATTTCCCCGATGACGGGATATTTGGCGAGGAAGGCGGGGCGGACGGGCTGGCGCGACAACGGCTCTGGGTGATTGACCCGATTGACGGCACGCGCTCGTTTCTTTCCGGCCATCCGGGTTTTGGCTTTTTGCTGGCATTGTTGCAAGACAGGGTGCCAAAAATCGGGGTTGTCGGCATGCCGGCGATGGGGGAGGTCTATGCCGGCATGGGCAATCTGGCTTTGTGCAATGGCCTGCCGATCCGGGTTTCCGGCCGGCAATCGCTGGATGATGCGATGCTTTATATCAACGAAGCCGAGCCGATGCGCGCAGAGCAGCCAGCGGTTTTTGAGCGGCTTGCCCGGGCCGGTGCCACCCGCCGCTTTGCCCATGATTGCTACCCGCACGCGCTTCTGGCCGCCGGGCATATCGATGCGGTGGTTGATTATAACCTGCAACCCTATGATTTTCTGCCGCTTTGTGCCTTGATAGAAGCAGCCGGTGGTGTGATAAGTGATTGGCACGGCGCGCCGCTTACCCTGCAATCCGGCGGGGCTGTGATCAGCGCGGCCAGCCCCGGGCTGCACGCCGAGATTTTGGAGATCACCTCATGAGCGCCACCGAATCCCTTATCCGCCTGATCGGCTCGGTTGCGCTGCTGTTATGGGGGCTTTACATGGTGCGCACCGGGGTGACCCGCGCCTTTGGCTCGGAACTGCACCGGATCGTGGGCCGTGCGGTTTCCAACCGGATCAGCGCGTTTTTGAGCGGTATCGGCGTGACGCTGATTGTGCAATCCTCCACCGCCACGGCGCTGATTATTTCGTCTTTTGCCTCGCGCGGGGTCATCGCGCTGCCCGCGGCGCTGGCGGTGATGCTGGGGGCGGATATCGGCACCACGCTGGTGGCGCAGGTGCTTTCATTTGACCTGTCTTTGATGCCTTATGTTCTGGTGCTGGTCGGGCTGGTTTTGCATGGGCCGAAGCGCTCCAGCAAATCCCGCCAGCTTGGCCGGGCGGTGTTCGGGCTGGGGCTGATGCTGCTGGCGCTTTCGCTGATCGTGCAAAGCTCGGAGCCATTACGCAATTCGGTGGTGTTGCAGGAGGTTTTTGAATCGATCAGCTCCGAACCGGTGATCGCGATTCTGCTGGCGGCGCTGCTGACCTGGATATCCCATTCAAGCCTGGCGATTGTGCTGCTGGTGATGAGCTTTGCGGTAGGGGGGGTTATCAACATTGATCTGGCGTTTTTGCTGGTGATCGGGGCCAATATCGGCGGGGTGATTCCGCCGATTGTCGCCACGATGGGGGAGGGTGACCTCGCCCGCCGGGTGACCCTTGGCAATGCCGGTTTCAAGCTTGTCGGCGCGATTGCATTTGTGCCGTTTCTGGGGATGATGCCGGAATGGCTGAGTCAGATCTCGGATGACCCGGCGCGGATGGTGGTTAATTTTCATACGCTTTTCAACGTTGCGCTGGCGGTTGTATTTGTGCCGCTGGTGCCACTGGCGGCCAGGGTTTGGGAGCGGATCATCCAACCGAGCAGCAGCAGCGCCGATGATGACCAGCCCAAATTCCTTGATGAAAATTCGATCGGCACCCCGGTGCTGGCGCTGGCCTGCGCCACCCGCGAGGTCGGGCGCATGGCCGAAACGGTAGATACCATGCTGCGCGGGGTTTCTGATTGCCTGCGCACGGATGATTACTCAAATGTGGACGAGTTGATCGAGCTGGATGACAAGGTTGACACGCTTTATGACGAGATCAAATCTTACGTTACCCGGGTATCGCGCCAGGAGGTGGACCAGCCCGAGAGCGACCGGGTGGTGGAGATTTTGATGTTTACCACCAATCTGGAGCATATTGGCGATATCATCGAAAGCCTGCTTGGTGCGCTGGTGCGGCGCTCCAAAAAGGATATCGGCTTTTCCAAGGAAGGGCAGGCAGACCTGCTGGAACTGAATGCAAGGCTGATCTCGAATCTGACATTGGCGATCAATATTTTCAATTCAGGCGATGTGGCGCTGGCCCGGCAGTTGATCAAGGAGAAGGCGCGGGTCAATAAGTTGCAGGGTGCATTTGTGCAAAAACACCTCGAACGGCTGAAAGACGGGCGGATCGAGAGCGTGGCGACATCTTCGCTGCATATGGATGTATTGCGGGATCAGCGGCGTATTCACTCGCATATCACGGCTGTGGCTTATCCGATATTGGAGCGGGCGGGCAAGCTGCGCAAATCACGGCTGAAATAAGCGTATAAAGTTGTGGAAATTCGCATAAGGGGGCTTGCAGAGGGCGCTGCTAGGCTCTAAAACGCCCCTTGTCGGGTGATTAGCTCAGTTGGTAGAGCGCTTCGTTTACACCGAAGATGTCGGGAGTTCAAGTCTCTCATCACCCACCATATTTTTTCGCACGGCAGCTTCGCTTCGCCCAGATTGGCCATTGAGATGGCATACGGCTGCCAACGCGCGGACACGCGTTTGGGTATATAAACTTGAAGCTAACCCTGACTCTACCAAGCTTCTTATCCGGATATAGCTAGGCGCCATAAATTTGCTTTTGTTGCGGTATATACGAGGCAGCCCACGCCCCAGGCGTGGGGCGCGCCGCTGAGGGGGCTTGACAGGGGCCGCAGGCCCCGCATCAATGTCCCCGAAGCGGCGCGCGCGGTGGCGCTGCAGTAAAAAATTCTGCCGTTGCACCAAACGCAACCGGTGGCATTTTTGAAGCAAGCTTAAAAAATGAGAATCGCGACGCCTCTGCCGAGCTACGCTCGGCAAGGGGGCGCTGCCCCCTCGCGCAAGCGCTCACCCCCGGAGTATTTAGCAAAGGAAGAATGCTGCCGGAGTTATATTTTAGGTTTATAGCCCAGCAGGCGTAGCGCGTTGATAGTGACCAGCACCGTTGCACCGGTATCGGCCAGTATTGCCATCCACAATGTGGTGATACCAAACAGGGTGGTGAGCAAAAACACCGCCTTCAGCCCCAGCGCGATGGTAATGTTCTGATAGATATTCGCCATTGTGGCCTGAGACAGGCTGATAAGTGCCGGCACATCGCTGACCTTCTCGTGCAATAGCGCGGCATCAGCGGTTTCCAGCGCCACATCTGTGCCGCCGCCCATGGCAATGCCAACATCGGCGCGGGCAAGCGCAGGGGCGTCATTAATGCCATCCCCCACCATTGCCACGCTGCCTTTCTCACGCAATTCTTCAATGATTTTTAATTTGTCTTCGGGCATCAACTCGGCGCGCACTTCCATGCCAAGTTGCGCCCCAAGTGCTGCTCCGGTGCGGGCGTTGTCTCCGGTGAGCATGACCGCGCTCACCCCCATGCGCTTCAGCGCCTTCATGGAGGAGACCGCATCCTCACGCAATTCATCACGCATGGCGATAATACCCAGAAGCACACCATCTGCCACCACCGCCGCCACGGTTTTACCATCGGATTCCAGCGCGGCAATTTGTGCATTTTGCTCATCGCTCACTGTGGTGATATCGGCGGTGTAGCGCGGCGAGGCGACCACCACATCCACATTGCCAATCATCGCCCGCACCCCGCGCCCGCGCAGCGCCTCAGACTCACTGGCCTTGCCCATCTTCAGCCCTTCGGCCCGCTCGATAATCGCTTTGGCCAATGGGTGGGACGACCCCGCCTCAACCGCCGCCGCCAGCGCCAGCATGTCAGCTTCCTTACCGCTGAAGGTGACTAGGTCCGTCACCTTCGGGGTGCCTTCGGACAGTGTGCCGGTTTTGTCAAACGCCACGGTGCGCACTTTGCCGATCGCTTCCAGCACCGCGCCGCCTTTCATCAGCAGGCCTTGGCGCGCCCCCGATGAAATGCCCGAGGTGATCGCCGCCGGGGTTGAAAGCACCAGCGCACAAGGGCAGCCGATCAGCAATATCGCCAGCCCCTTGTAAACCCACTCGCCCAGATCAGCCCCGACCAAAAGCGGTGGCAAAAATGCGATCATCGCCGCAACCACGATCACCCCCGGCGTATAATACCGGCTGAACCGGTCAATGAACCGCGCGGTCGGGGCCTTGGAGGCCTCGGCATCTTCCACCATCTGCAATATCCGCGAGATCATGTTATTTTCGGCCGCCTGCGTCACTTCAAGCCGGATCAGCCCGTCGGTGTTGATCGACCCGGCAAACACCGAATCGCCCACCTCTTTGTGGCGCGGCATGGATTCGCCGGTCACGGCCGCTTCGTCTATCGCGGTTTCGCCCATGGTGATGGTGGCATCAGCCGGCACCCGGCCACCGGGGCGCACCTCGATGATATCACCGATTTTCAGCGTATCGGCCTCTACCTCGCTCACCGCGTCACCCACCACCAGCAGGGCGGATTTTGGCACCAGATCAGCCAGCGCCTGCACCGAGCGGCGCGCCTTGGCGGCGGCCATCATCTCCAGCAGCTCACCGATCAAAAACAGGAAAACCACCACCGAGGCCTCTGCCGCCTCGTCAATCACAATCGCGCCGATCACCGCAATGGTGACCAGCATTTCAATGGTAAACGGCTGGCCCATTCTGGCCGAGGCAAAAGCCTTGCGCGCCAATGGCATCAGCGCCAAAAGCGCCCCGCCGGCAAATACATAACCGGCATAATCAGGCATGATGAATGAAAGCACCGTGGCTACAGCCAAGATCAGCCCCGAGGCAATAACCAGCCGCCCCTTGCCGGTTTGCCACCAACTTTTCGGCGCTTCGGGCAGGGCGGCCTCGCGCACTTTATAGCCCAGCTTTTCGATCACTTTTTTAACGCTGGCCGCATTGCCACCGCCAACCAGCTCCAGCTTCAGCTTTTGGTTGGTGTAATTGAGAGACACATTTTCGACCCCCGGCAAGGCACAAACCGCGCCTTCGATTTTGCTGGTGCAGCTTGGGCAATCCATGCCTTCTACATTAAGGGTAAGTTGTTCGGCCATTTTGGGCTCCCGCTCATTTGTTCTGATTCGGGTGCATTATGGAATCTCAAGCCACTATAGCTTCAAGAAGTTTTTTCGCCCCTGGAGTGGGAAGCGCTTGACGCCCCACGCCCCGCCGCCTAAAACGCGCTACAGAGTGCGGTTGTAGCTCAGTTGGTTAGAGTGCCGGCCTGTCACGCCGGAGGCCGCGGGTTCGAGTCCCGTCAACCGCGCCATTTATATCTCACGGCAAGTTCGCTTCGCTCACGCCTCTGATGGGGCGGCAAACGGTTGCCGGCGTGCGGGCGCACGCTTGGGGGCATAGCCGCCGGGCAGGTAGCCAAGGCTTGCCAGGAAGTTTTTTCAGCTTCGGGTTGGGAAGCGCTTGACGCCCCACGCCTTGCACCCTAAAACCCGGCTACAGAGTGCGGTTGTAGCTC
>WFQA01000065.1 GCA_015487255.1 Paracoccaceae bacterium
CCACCAGCACCCGGTGCCGCATGCCGACCTGCCCGGCCAGATAATCCGCCACCCTCGCTTCGCCAAGTGCCCTGAGCCGGGCGGCACGGGTTTTTACTATGCGCCCGTCCACCGGAGGGATGCGTGCTGCGGGCGTCCCCTCTCGCGCTGAAAACGGAAACACATGCAGCCATGTCAGCCCGCATTCCTCCACCAGCCGCAGCGAGTTCTCAAACATCGCCTCGCTCTCGGTGGGAAACCCGGCAATGATATCGGCCCCAAACACGATTTCGGGCCGTGCCGCGCGCATTTCCGCGCAAAACGCGATCGCCTCCTCGCGCGAATGCCGCCGCTTCATCCGCTTCAGGATCATGTTATCCCCGGCCTGTAGCGAAAGATGCAGATGCGGCATCAGACGCGGGTGAAACTTGATCGCCTCAACCAGTGCCGGGTCCGCCTCGATCGAGTCAATCGAGCTGATCCGCAGGCGGGGCAGATCCGGCACCAGCTTCAAGATCCGCTGCACCAGATTGCCCAATGGCGGCTGGCCGGGCAGGTCCGCGCCCCAGCTTGTCATGTCTACCCCGGTCAGCACCACCTCGTTATAGCCCTTGGCGACAAGGCGTTTGATCTGCTCCACCACCACGCCTGCGGGCACCGAGCGCGAATTGCCCCGCCCGTAAGGAATGATGCAAAAGGTGCAGCGGTGGTCGCAGCCGTTTTGCACCTGCACATAGGCCCGTGCGCGGGTGCCAAAGCCGTCAATCAAGTGGCCGGCGGTTTCGGTGGCCTGCATGATGTCATCAACAACAATGCCGGTTTGCCCGCCGATGCCAGCCCATGTCTCAGCCCGCATTTTCTCCAGATTGCCCAGCACGAGGTCCACCTCGGGCATCGCGGCAAAGCGCTCCGGCTCGATCTGCGCCGCGCAGCCGGTGACAATAAGCTTTGCCTGAGGGTTTTCACGCCGCAGTTTGCGAATGCGTTGGCGGGCCTGCCGCACCGCCTCGGCGGTGACCGCGCAGGTATTGACCACCACCGCATCCTGCAAACCGGTGCTTAAATCGCGCATGGCTTCGGTCTCGTAGGCGTTCAGCCTACAGCCAAAGGTTTCAAATATCGGTGGTTTCATTGCGCGGTTTCCAGAAATTCCGGTGCCAGCACGCCCGAGGCCACCAGCATGGTTGGCCCGGTCATCCAGATGCCATCCTCGCGCCATTCGATACCAAGCCTGCCGCCATCCAGATGCACCGTGACCGCGCGCCCGGCCAGCCCGCGCCGCGCCGCCGCAACCGTAACCGCACAGGCGCTGGAGCCGCTGGCCAAGGTGGCCCCAACCCCGCGCTCCCACACCCGCACGCGCAGGTTTTGCCGGTCGATCACCTCGACCACCTGCACATTGGTGCGCGCGGGAAACAGCGGGTCATGCTCGGTTTTCGGGCCAAGCTCATCGAGCTTAACCGCCGCTGCATCCGCGACGAAAAAACTGCAATGGGGGTTGCCCATGCCGGTGGCGCTCGGCGCGCCTTCAAGCGGCAATTCAAGCGTATCCATTTCACGCGCCAACGGCACCTCGTGCCACTCCAGCAAGGGCTGGCCCATATTGACCCGGATCAGCCCCTCCCCCGCATCCTCACAGGCAAGGTCTCCGCGCCCGGTGCGCAGGGTGACGCTGGGCGCGCCGCTCTCCTCCATCAGCAGCCGCGCCACGCAGCGGGTGGCATTGCCGCAGGCATCCGAGAGCGAGCCATCCGCATTCCAGTAATCCACCGCCACGATGCCCGGCTCATCACGAATCAGCGCCAGTTGGTCAAAGCCGATGCCAAAATGCCGGTCACCAATGGCGCGCGCCAAGGCAGGGGTGATCGGGTCGGCCCGCCCGCGCGCGTCCACCACGACAAAATCATTGCCCAGCCCGTGCATTTTCAAAAATGCCAGCCCGTTATTGTCATTACCTGTCATGCCGCTTCTATAATCCGATTTTCCGGCCTTGGCCAGCGCGGCCCCATTTGCCCGGAAAATACCCCCGGATTATCTGGCAATAGGGCAATTTCCCCCTTGACCATCTCTCGCCACATCCATAGTAAACCCGCTATGCGTGGGCCGGTAGCTCAGTTGGTAGAGCAACTGACTTTTAATCAGTAGGTCCCGGGTTCGGATCCCGGCCGGCTCACCATTTAAGTTTTATTTTATCAATGTGTTGTAAGTCTCGGTGCTTTTAAACCGTCCGACTATCCGCCCTGAATTTCGTGAGGCTTAGGGCGGACGGTTTATTGCATGAAATTTGCCCCGTAAAACCCGCAATAGCACCGCAGGTGCTGGTTACCATCAATGTTGCAATATACCACCATTTTTTCGGGCTGCTGGCATGTAGGGCATTTGCCCTGGCCCGCGCGAGATTGTGCGCGACCATCTGACGCCTCCATCTGACAGCTTTTTTTGAAATGCGGACAAGCTCGCCCATATCCCGTTGTTCATCTTCCGCCATATCTCTATCAGTCATCAGAACGTCCTCCCCATTTGCAGCGTCACAATCGCATTCGCATTTGTCTGCCCGCGCGTGATCTTCGTGGCAGCCAGTATTGCTCGCATGACTATCAAAAACTACTGCGGAAACACGGGTTCAAAGCTTCGATGAGTGCCAAAGGAAATTGCTATGATAACGCCGCGATGGAGACCTTCTTCAAAACTATAAAAGCCGTTGATGTATTCGAAAGACTTGCCGATTAAATGAGAAACTGGAGCGGCACTAAAGCGCGACAGGTCCATTTGCGCCTAAAATTTATCCACAATACATGTCTTTTTAATAACCAGGGCAAAATTTCACAACTAAAAGTAAAGTTTCATGATTGCCAGCACAACTCCTTCATTGAAATCTAACAATAATTATATTTCATAAATTAGGGCACAACAACAAATGCCTGAAACAAGCACAAGTGTCGAGAGGCGGCGCGGGAGCAACATCACCACCAAGCCAGATCTCGGACGCGCCGCCATAGCCGAGCAAAGCGAGGCCCCAGCAGGCAAGGTTAATCCCGATCCAGCCATTCCTTACTCATCATCTCCCGCAGCCTTGAAGCGGTACGGGCAAATTCGAACGCCCCTTCGCCCTGCTCGAACAACTGCTCGGGCATGGCGGCGGCAGAGCAGATCAG
>WFQA01000066.1 GCA_015487255.1 Paracoccaceae bacterium
AAAGAATATGCGCCCCGACCTCCGAGCCTTTTTCCAGCACCACCACATTGAGATCAGCATCAAGCTGCTTGAGGTGAATCGCAGCCGAAAGCCCGGCCGGCCCCGCGCCCACGATCACCACATCATAATCCATCGCTTCGCGTTCAATCTCAGCCATGTCATCCCCCAATATTGCGTTGCAATATGTATTGCAGGCCTTGACGCGCGCGTCAATAATGACACGGCGTAAAGGATTGGATATTCATATTTTGAGCGCCTACTTCGCCAGCCTCGTTACGATTTGGCTTCTTTTCAGCCAAGCATTGACCGCGATCATAATAAGAATTGAGGCAAGCCCATCAACCAGCCAATGATAACCGGTATAAACAGACAAAAACAAAATGGCCGCTACCAGTATTGCCATCGCAAAGCCAAGCACGCGGCTGCGCTCAACCGCATAAAGCGCCACAACCATTATGGTCGAAACATGCACACTCGGAAACGCAGCGACATCCGAGCCGAGCTTGCTATCATTTGCAAATAAAGCTTCCCCCAAAATGCTCTGCACATTGCCAATAAAGGAAGCCGAAACACCGCTTTTATCCAATGCTGCGGGTAGGTTGGCGTATAGGTTTGCCCCATAATATGTATCATAATACACCGGCCCAACCGACAGGAACACCAGCGCCAGAATGTTGCCAACCAAAAAGAAAGCGGCAAAATAGAGCAGAATATACCGTGCTATGCGCACCTTATCTTTATCAAAAAGAAACAGAAAGAACGGAAACAGAAACACCAGCGAGATCCACATGCGGCCATAAATCAGGTCTATCCATTTTGCCCCAAGCTCGGGAATAAGCTGATGGGCGATAACCCAAGCTTCCTGCCCAAACAGCATCCAACGGTCCATTTCAGCAAAAATATCATCTGCGTAAAACGGCCAAACCATGCCAAGGGTGGCTTTGAACGAGCCAAAGGCCACCATAAAAAGGGCAATTCCGGTGAAGGCGAGGAGTGCGGTGCTTAATATCTGAGACCAGCTCACTTGGCGCCAACCATGATAGAGGCGGGCCAGCACCAGCGCCACAACAATGCCCACCAAATTATAGCTGGTGGTCAATAAGCTCTCGATAAAAAAGCCGGACATCTGTGCATTTCGCGCAAAAAAGGGCAGAGGCTCATCAACAAAAATCAGCACCCAGATAACCGTGGCCAGCACAAACACCAGCGAGAGCATAAAGAACCTTTGCGCCATAATTTTCATGCGGATTATATCCTTTACCTATCCCCAACCTAAACAGGACGGTTTATTCGATGGCTTCTGCGTATGGGGGCATACGGGGAATTTCAAGCCTATATGCTCAACTATCCCTTGCTGATTTGCCCCGCCACCCATAATAATTACGCCCAAAGCCCCGCTCAAATAGCAACGGGGCGCGGAATGGAGCAAATAAATTGGAAAAAATCCACCTCACCGCCGCCGGACAAGCCCGTTTGGAAGCCGAGCTGCGCGTGCTAAAAACTGTGCGCCGCCCGCAAGTGATCAAAGATATCGCCGAGGCCCGCGCCCATGGCGACCTGTCGGAAAATGCCGAATATCACGCGGCGCGTGAGGAGCAGAGCCATATCGAGGGCCGGATAAAAGAGCTGGAAGCCGTGCTTAGCCTGGCGGATATAATTGATGTGAGCAACCTTTCCGGCACGGTCAAATTCGGGGCGACGGTTGAATTGGCCGATGAGGAAACCGACGAGGAAATCACCTATCAGCTTGTCGGCCAGCATGAGGCGAATATCGACGCAAACCTGCTCAATATCCAATCACCGCTGGCGCGGGCATTGATTGGCAAGGAAGAAGGCGATAGCGTGGAGGTGCGCACACCCGGCGGGGTGCGCAGTTACGAGGTGCTGAGCGTAAAATTCATCTAAAACAGGCAGGAGAACCCCTTTATGAGCAGGCTTGGCAGCACATTCGGACCAAGTGCAATTGAGGGGCGGGAGCCGCTTTTTGCCACTATTTTCAGTGTGTTGTGGGTAGTTGGTCTTGCTGCTTATGGTGCCGGGTATTTTGGAATTATTGGCGAAGGCGTGGAGCCGCAAGGCCCGGTCTCGCTGGAGGTATTGCTATTTATATTTGCGGCAATATTGCCGATTATGCTGGTCTGGATTGCGGTTTTGCTGCTGCGCCGGGTTAGCGAAGTGCAGCGCGATGCGCGAGATCTTGCCGCCGCGATCAAGCGCTTTCAGGCCGGGCCAACGGGCAACCCGGCGGCAAAGGTAACCCCCGCCAGCCGGGGCAGTGCCGAGGCCAATGCCAAGCTCGCCACCCTGAGCGCACAAATGCAGCAGGTGGAAAAGGCGCTGGTTGCCATGCTGCAGGCACAGGTTGATCAAAGCCAGAATGCACCCATAGAGGCAAAGGCCGAAGACTCTGCGCCAACCGCCACTCAGACGAACATCTCGCCAGAACCCGACGAGTTGAACTGGGATGAACTGCTGCAAGCGCTCAACTTTCCCAGTGACGAAAGGGACAAAGACGGTTTTCGCGCCCTGCGCATCGCCATGCGGCACCGCAATACCTCGCAGTGCCTGCGCGCGGCTGAAGATATCATGAACCTGCTGGCGCAAGACGGTATCTATACCGACGACTTGACCCCCGAGATCGCCCCGGCGGCCCTGTGGCGAAGCTTTGCCAAGGGCACGCGGGGCGAAGAGGTGGCGGCGGTGGGCGGCATCCATGACCCAACCGCGGTTGCCAAGGTCCGCTCGCGCATGCGCTCTGACCCGATTTTCCGCGATGCGGCCCTGCATTTCCAACGCCAGTTTGATATTATCCTGAGGGAGTTCAGCCGGGAGGGTTCGGATGAACAAATCGAAAAGCTGGCCAACACCCGCACCGGGCGCACCTTCATGCTGCTTGGCCGGGTGAGCGGCATGTTTGGCTGAATTCTGGCGATAAATCCAAGGCTGGTTTTAAAATTGCAGTGCGGGCTATCGGCCAAGAGCCGCCGAGCCGAAGGCGAGGCCAAGCCCAACGGGAGGTGGCTTGTTGCGCAGCAACACGACGCCGACGGGCGGGAGAGCACCGTTGCGTTTGGCAAAACGGTAAAGCCTATACAAACCCGCGGAGGTGCCTTTGCCTCGGGGAGGGCTTATAGCGTTTCGTTTGTGGCCAATATGGCACCCTGCCCCCCCGCTCGGCAAAGGCACGGTTTTTGGCACAGCCAAAAACACGGCTGGCCGGCGGCGGTGGCCTCGCTGCGCTCGGCAGTCTGGTGCTGAAGGATTATCTATAAGCCGAAAACGGGATGTATTGAACAAGGTCTCCATAGCCGATATCAAGCGCCCTGTCGGGCAGCTCGACAAACCCGTCCGCCCATGAAAGCCCCGATATCCGCCCCGATCCTTCCGAGGCAAACACTTCAACCATTCCCTCAGCCCCGCGCCGCGCGCGCAGATACTCCCGCCGCCCGGATTTTTTTGCTTTTTCAAATGCGGCAGGCAGCAGATACGGCTGTGGCACTTGCCAGCCCTGCCCTTGCAATGCCCCCAGGGCCGGGCGCGAAAAAACCAGTGCAGTAGTGAATGCCGCCACCGGATTGCCCGGCAGGCCAAAAACCGGCATGCCCTGCCACAGCGCCAGCGCCAGTGGCCGCCCCGGTTTAATCGCGATTCGCCACAGATTTAGCTGGCCGCTTTCCCCAAGCAGGGCCGACATATGGTCCTCATCGCCAGCCGAGGCCCCCCCCGAAGTCAGCAAAGCATCGCAGCGCACCACCGCATCATCAAGCGCCTGCCTGACCTCGGCGCGGCTATCCCCCACATTGCCCAGATCAACCGGCTCAAACCCCCAATCACCCAGCAATTCCAGCAGCATCGGCCGGTTGGCATCATATATCTCATGCGCCGTGGCTGCCTCGCCGGGCTGGCGCAATTCGTCTCCGGTGGAAAGCACCCCGACCTTCAGGCGGCGATAGGCCTTCACCTGGTCAACCCCCAGCGCTGCCAGCAAGCCAAGCTGTTGCGGCCCGAGCCGAACCCCGGCTGGCAGGGCCACCGCGCCTGCCGCCATATCCTCCCCCGCTGCCCGGCAATTCGCCCCCGGCTTCAGCCCGGTTTCAAAGTGCAATATACCCCTCTCGACCCGCACATCCTCTTGCATGATCACGGTATCCACCCCCTCGGGCAAGGATGCCCCCGTCAATATCCGCACGGCTTTCCCCATTGGCACCACGCCAGTAAAAGGCCCACCCGCTGCCGCGCGCCCCTCAACCAAGGGCAGGTTTTGCACAGCCCCCCCCTTTAGCACCGCATGGGCAAAGCCATAGCCATCCACCGCCGCATTGGAATGGGGCGGGTTGGCGCGCCTTGCCAGCGCCGGAGCGGCCAGCACCCGGCCGGCAGCCGCGTCTATCGTCAGCGTTTCTAGCTGCACAATAGCGTGCATATGTTGGCGCAGATGGGCCAGGGCCTCATCCACCGGGGTCCAGTATGTGCCGGGGGGTAGGGCAAAACAATCGTTGGCAAGATGCGGGGGGTTAGCCAAGCCCGACCTCCTTCAGGATGAAATCGGCAATCACCGGAATGTCGTTGATATCCAGCACCGGCACGGCCAGTTCCGGCAGCATATGCCCCGCCGCCACCGCTTTGATACTGCTATCCTC
>WFQA01000067.1 GCA_015487255.1 Paracoccaceae bacterium
ACCACCCCCTTGCCCACCGCCTGCGGCAGGGTTTCGCCGGTCAGCATGGAAGGGTCAAGCTCGCTATCGCCCCATATAACCACCCCGTCAGCGGGCAGGCGCTCGCCCGGGGCCACCAGCAGGATATCCCCTTCCTGCAAGGCATCCAGCGGCACGGTCTCTTCCCCGTCTTTGGTCTCACGGCGTGCTTTTTGCACCTCCAGCGCCGCCAGTTCCGTGGCGGCCGAGCGCGCGGTGGCCCGGGTTCTGAAATCGAGATAACGGCCGATCAGCAGAAAAAACGTCAGCGACAGGGCCGCATCGAAATAGGCGTTTTCCCCGCCCTGAATGGTTTCGAACAGCGACACCCCGAGCGCAAGGAAAATCGCCAGCGAGATAGGCACTTCCATATTGAGCCGCCCCCGGCGCAAAGCCCCCCAGGCCGATGTATAAAACGGATGGCTGGCAAAAATAACCGCCGGAAAGGCAATGGCGGCGGATATCCAGTGCATCAGATCACGGGTATAGCCATCCGCCCCGGCCCAGACCGAAATGGAAAGCAGCATCACGTTCATCATCGCAAACCCGGCCACGCCGAGCCTTGCCAGCAGGTCCCGCCCGGCTTTATCAGCGGCGGAATTGAGCAACACCGCGCTGTCAAGCGGCTTGGCGGGGTAGCCGAGCTGATCGAGCATAGCGATCAGCTCTTCCTCAATGCCGGGATGGTCCACCGCGGTGATCGACACCCGCTTCAGGGTCAGGTTGACCCGGGCGCCAAAAACATCCGCGCGGTTGTTCAGCTCGCGCTCCACCTTGGCAATACAGGCCGCGCAATGCACCGTTGGCAGCATCAATTCCACCCGGCGCATTTCCACCTTGCCCGGGTCCGGCCTGGGTGGGGGGCTGGCTTTATCCGGCAGCGCCACACAGGCCGGACAGGCCACCAACGATGAGGATTCCTTATTCATTTATTCCGCGCTCACCGTCAGATGCAGGCGTTTTTTATAAAGCGTGCCATCCTGCGCCACCGCATCCAGAAACAGCCGCCACGGGCCGGGGTCGAGCTGGGCCGGGGCGCGATATTCATTACCGACAAGGCTGAAATCAAGCATGATATCCTCTCCCGCATAGGTGGGCCGCCCGAGTCGCGCCTCGATCGAGGCCGGAATCACCACATTGCCCGCACCATCAAGCAAGCCCAGCACCAGTTCATCACCATCCTGGGTGAATGTCACCGCCCAGCCCAGCGCCCGCTGGGCGGCGGCGCGCTGGTTGAACTCCTGCGAGGCTTTATAAGAGTTATCCACCTCCAACCCCGGAAAAGTGCTGACCGCCGAATAGGCCATGAACATATTCACCGTAATGATAACCCCGAAAAATGACAGCATGACCGCCAGCATCTTCCATCCGGTGAATTTCCCCGGTTTTGCCTGTTCCATATTCAGCCTCCTCTGCCGTTAAATATCGTATCCGCAAATGCGCTGGAGCCGCTTTTGGCATCCTTGATCCATATACGCACGGTTGTGGAATCGCTTGTGGCCATCTCACTGCCCGCCGGGCTGGTCAGATACAGCCTGAACTTGGTGGATTGGTCGGCATCCGTCAGAACCGATGTGCCCTCGACCCCTTCGATGCGCACCGCAACCGGCTCCGCCGCCTCTGCCGAAATTTCAAAAACCGTGTCATCGGGCTTCATGTTGCGGATGCGCAGGTCATAGGTGTTGCGCACCGAGCCATCCGAAAGCACCACAAAGGTCGGGTTGCGCACCGGCGAGACCGCCACCCCGACATCGGTGCGAATAACCAACGCCACCACCATTGCCAGCCCCACCGCAGCCCAGAGCGTGGTATAAAGCATGGTCCGGGGGCGAAACACATGCCGCCAGGCCGGGCGCGGGGCCTCACCGGCCTGCTCGCGCTCGATATCGGAGATCGCCAGATAATCGATCAGCCCGCGCGGCTTGCCGATTTTGGCCATCACATCGTCACAGGCATCGATGCACAAAGCGCAGGTGATGCATTCAAGCTGCTGGCCATCACGAATATCAATGCCGGTGGGGCAGACATTGACGCAGGCCATGCAATCAATGCAATCGCCAAGCGGGGTCTCGCCCGCGCGGCGCTTGCCCTTGCCGCGCGGCTCGCCCCGCCATTCGCGATAGCCCACCACCAGCGTTTCCTCATCCATCATCGCCGCCTGAATACGCGGCCACGGGCAGGCATAAATACAGATCTGCTCGCGCATGAAACCGCCAAAGACAAAGGTGGTCAGGGTGAGACCGGCGATAAACAGATAGGCGATGGAATGGGCCTGCCCTGTTACCAGCTCACGGGCCAGGGTTGGCGCATCGGCAAAGTAAAACACCCACGCCCCGCCGGTGGCCATTCCGATCAGCAGCCAGAGCAGCCATTTGGTCAGCCGCAGCCGCCATTTGCGAAAATCCCACTTTGCCTTCAGCAGGCGGATGCGGGCGTTGCGGTCACCCTCGACCCAGCGCTCCACCAGAATGAACAGATCGGTCCAGACCGTTTGCGGGCAGGCATAGCCGCACCAGACCCGCCCCAGAGCCGAGGTAAACAAAAACAGCCCCAGCCCGGCCATGATCAGCAAACCGGCGATAAAATAAAACTCGTGCGGCCAGATTTCGATCCAGAAAAAGAAAAACCGCCGGTTGGCCATATCCAGCAAAACCGCCTGATCAGACAGGTTTGGCCCGCGATCCCAGCGCAGCCAGGGCAGCAGGTAATAAATGCCAAGGGTCAGCCCCATCAGCCACCATTTGATATTGCGAAACCGCCCCGAGACCCGGCGCGGGAAAATCGGCTCGCGTGCCGCATAAAGGCTTTCGGTTTCAGGGATATCGGTGGTCAACTTTTTAAGCTCCAGACACGGGTATCAGCCCGGGCCGGGCTGGTCTTTGCACGGGCATACGCCCTTTTATGCCGCATTATCCTTGATCTCGATCAATAAATACTTAGCATTTCGCCGCAGTCAAAAAAAGCCTGATCACACGGGGTGATCAGGCAAAGGTTGCGCCTGCGAGGCGCGAGGGGAGTGAGGTGAGGCTAGGGGCCTCACATCAAAAGTCAAAATACGTTAGAACCTAACAATCTTGGCTTCGCCCAACCTCTATAGCGGTGATTCGCATAAGGAGAATTGACCCATATCAAGTCCATGAATTTAATATCAAAAAGGCCCGGCATATTACCGGGCCTTTGTAACAATATCAGGCTGTGTTTATTCCCCGCCCCCCAGGGAGTGGATATAAACCGTCGCCTGCCGGATCTGGCTTTCCGAAAGCCGGCCGGACCATGCCGGCATCACCCCGGCGCGGGCATTGGTGATGGTCTCGCTGAGTGCTGCCATGTCAGAGCCATATAGCCAGATCGCGTCGGTCAGATCGGGCGCGCCCAGAAACCGGTCTCCGGTGCCGTTATCGCCGTGGCAGGCGGCACAGGATTGCAGATACAATTCCTGCCCGGCGGCAAGTTCGGCCTCGCCCGCACCGTTGATACCGCTCAGCGCGCTGACATAAGAAGCCAATATGCCGATTTCCTCTTTGCCGAGCATCCCGTCCGCCCCGAAGGCGGGCATCGAGGAGAAACGCGTGTAATCATTCGATTCATCGCGGATACCGCTGGATATACTTTCGTAGATATCCTCGACGGTGCCACCCCAGAGCCAGTCATCGTCAATCAGGCTCGGATAGCCCAGCGAGCCACCCGCACCCGAGCCGTGGCACTGGGCGCAAAAGGTCTGAAATACGGCCTTGCCACCATTGAAGGCAAACTCGCCCACCTGCTCGTCACCGGCAATCGCGGCCAGTTCCAGATCGTTAATCCGCTCGGTCAGCGGCGCGTTGCGCAGGTTGACCTCGTCAATATCTTTTTGCACTTCCGCGCGGGAGGAATAGCCAAGCAGGCCCGGCGTCGCCCCGTTGATCAGCGGAATCGCCGGATAGGCGATGACATAACCAATGGCCCAGATGATGGTCAGGTAAAAGGTGATCAGCCACCAGCGCGGCAGCGGATTGTTATATTCCTCCACCCCGTCCCATGAATGGCCAGTGGTCGATGGCTGTTTTTTTTCTGGTTTTTTGGCCATTATTTCTCTCCTGAAGGGTCTTCGACCAAGACATCGTCATCCTGCAAGGGCAGATTGCGCAGGCGCTCGTATGAGTCCTTGGTGCCGGGGCGGAAGGCAAAGATGATCACCCCGATAAACAGGCTGAACATGGTGAGCAAGAACCAGCTATCGGCCATTTGGCTTAAAAGAGTTCCCATAATATCCTCCTAGCGGCTTTCATCGGGTTCAAAGGTGGAGAAATCCACCAAAGTGCCCAGCATTTGCAAATAAGCGACCAGCGCATCCATTTCGGTCAGCGCTTCCTGCCCGTCAAAGTTGCGGGCAATCGCACCGGGGTAGCGCTCCTGCAACCCGTCATAGCCGTCCGAATAGGGGTCGAGCTGGGCCAGAAGATCGGCGCGGGCGTTGTCATACATTTCCTGGCTATAGGGCACACCGGCCATCTGGTCGGCGCGAATCCGGTCCTCGATAAATTCGATATCGAGCGGGGTTGTGGCCAGGAAAGCATAAGAAGGCATGATCGAAACCGGCACAACCGAGCGCGGATCAATCAGGTGGTCAACCTGCCATTGGTCCGAATAGCGGCCACCCACCCGGGCCAGATCAGGCCCGGTGCGCTTGGAGCCCCACTGAAACGGACGGTCATACTGGCTTTCCGCCGCCAGGGAGTAAGGGCCATAGCGCTCGACCTCGTCGCGCAGGGGCCGGATCATCTGGCTGTGGCACACATAGCAGCCCTCGCGCACATAAACATCGCGCCCGGCCAGCTCCAGCGGGGTATAGGGGCGCATGCCCTCCACATCCTCGATGGTGTTTTCCAGATAGAAAAGCGGCACGATCTGCACCAGCCCCCCAATACTGACCACCAGCAGGCTGAGCACCATCAAAAGGGTGGCACTACGCTCGATAGCACCGTGTTTGTCCAGGATTCCCATAGTCTATCTTTCCTTATTCTGCTGGTATGGCATTGGTGGCCTGCTTTGGCTTTGCTGCCCCGGCCCCGGTAATGGTTTTCCAGACATTATATGCCATGACGATGCCGCCGGTGAGGTAGAACAGCCCCCCGATTCCGCGAATGATCATTAGCGGGAATTTGGCCGCAACCGTATCGGCGAAGGCGTTGACCAGGAAGCCCTGCGCATCAACCTCGCGCCACATCAACCCTTCCATGATACCCGACACCCACATGGATGACGCGTAGATCACGATGCCGATGGTGGCGAGCCAGAAATGGGTGTTGACCAGCTTCAGGCTGTAAAGCCGCTCGCGGCTCCACAGGCGCGGCACCAGAAAGTAGATCGCGCCAAAGGTGATCATCCCGTTCCAGCCCAGCGCGCCGGAATGCACATGGCCGATGGTCCAGTCAGTATAATGGCTCAGGCTGTTCACCGCCTTGATCGCCATCATCGGCCCTTCAAAGGTAGACATGCCGTAAAACGCGATCGAAACAACCATGATCCGCAGCACCGGATCGGTGCGCAATTTATCCCATGCGCCCGAAAGGGTCATCAGGCCGTTGATCATGCCGCCCCAGGAAGGCATCCACAACACAACCGACATCACCATGCCCAGAGTCTGCGCCCAATCGGGCAGCGCGGTATAAAACAGGTGGTGCGGGCCGGCCCAGATATAAAGGAAAATCAAGGCCCAGAAATGCACGATCGACAGTTTATAGGAATAAACCGGCCGGTTGGCCTGTTTGGGCACGAAATAATACATCATGCCCAAAAAACCCGCCGTGAGGAAAAAGCCCACCGCATTATGACCATACCACCATTGCACCATGGCATCCTGCACCCCGGCAAACATCGACACCGATTTGGAGCCGAAGATCGACACCGGCACCGAAAGGTTATTGATGATATGCAGCATGGCGATGGTCAGGATGAAGGCAAGGTAGAACCAGTTTGCCACATAGATATGCGGCTCCTTGCGCTTATAGATCGTGCCGGCAAACACCACGAGGTATGCCACCCAAACGATGGTCAGCCAGATATCCACATACCATTCCGGCTCGGCATATTCCTTTGACTGGGTGCCGCCCAGCAAATAGCCGGTGGCCGCCAGCACGATAAAAAGCTGATAGCCCCAAAACACAAACCACGCGAGATTGCCGCCAAACAGCCGCGCCGCCGAGGTGCGCTGCACCACATAAAACGAGGTGGCGATCAGGGCGTTGCCGCCAAAGGCAAAAATAACCGCCGAAGTATGCAGCGGGCGCAACCGGCCAAAATTCAAATAAGGCCCGGTCCATTCCGTGAGGTTCAACGATGGAAAGGCAAGCTGAAACGCGATCCAGACCCCAACGGTAAAACCGGTCAGCCCCCAAAACACCGTGGCGATCACCCCGGCGCGGATAACCCCGTCCATATAGCCGGTTTCAACCGGCAACGGTTTGTCTCCGATCTTGCCGATCTCGCGGATAAACAGATAGCCGGCCACCAGAATGATGATTATCGCATGCACCTGATACGCCAGATCACGCGCGAAGTTTGTGGCGATGGCGGCGGCCAGCACAATCGCCGCCAGCACAATCGCTTTAACCATATGTTGCATTATTACGCCCTCATTTCAGAATCGGGCAGTTACACGCCGCCCGTTATTATTATTGCCTAGTGCGGGAATAGGGTTAAATGAACATTGATCCAGATCAAGTTGCGGTCGTATTTTACCTGAATCAGGCGATAAATCCGCCATCGGAATCATCTGAGGCCTCATCGAGCAGCCGCACATAATCGGGCACACGGATATGGCGCGCATCCTCCATGATGATCACCCCCGATTTCTTCAGCGCCGAAAACTGGCGGCTGACGGTCTCGATGGTCAGGCCCAGGTAATCGGCCATGGCCTCGCGGGTCAGCGGCACCTCAAAGCGCAGGCCGTCGCCCAGCTCGGAATGCTGCAATTCGGCATCCCGCCGGGCGAAGATCACCAAAACACTGGCGATTTTCTCGCGCGCGGTCTTGCGGCCAAGCAGCAGCATCCATTCGCGCGCTGAATCCAGCTCGTCCATGGTCATGTCCAGCAGGCGGCGCTCCAGCGCCGGGGTATCGTCGATCAACAGGTTGAACTTCGCCACCCGGAACTGGCAGATCATCACCTCGCTGGCCGCGACCACATCATAGGGTGCCACCTTGCGCCCCGGCCGGCCGATAAAATCGCTGGGCAGCAAAAGCCCCACCATCTGGCGGCGGCCATCGGGCAGGCTGCGCGAAAGCGTTGCCACCCCCGAAACCACCGAACCGATCAGCGGCATTTCCTCACCGGCCCAAACAATGGTCTCGCCGGCTTTATAGGTTTTGTAGGATTTTATGTCATCAAGCCGCTCAAGCTCCGGCTCGTCGCAATAGGCGCAAATCGCGCGATGCCGGATCGGGCAATCACCGCAACGCAGGTTCACTTCAAGTTTGGGCACCGTTTGGGGCATGAGCCAGCCTACCTTTGCGGGTAAAATAAGTCTACTTTGATCTCGATCAAGGTTTGCCGTCTTATATGCGACTATTCGACCTGAATGACAGAGCTAAATACACTGAAATCCGCCGGGCTTTTTGAAAAAAACGTGCCGCGCTACACCAGCTACCCCACCTCGCCGCATTTTCACAGCGATGTCGGGCGGGCGCAATTCGGCGATTGGCTGGCCGGGCTGGATACGGATAAGCCGGTGTCGCTTTATGTGCATATCCCGTTTTGCGAGCGCCTGTGCTGGTTTTGCGCCTGCCGCACGCAAGGGGTAACCACCATCACCCCGGTTGCGGCCTATGTGGATGTTTTGCTTGAAGAAATCAAAATGTTCAAAGCCGCCCGCCCCGCTGGGCTAAAGCTGGCGCGCCTGCATTTTGGCGGTGGCTCGCCCACCATTTTAACCCCGGATATGATCAGCCGGTTAAGTGCGGCGATCACCGACGCCGTGCCCTTTGCGGATGATTACGAATTTTCGGTCGAGATCGACCCAACCGCCTGCACCGACGCCAAAATCGCCGCCTTTGCCAAAAACGGCATGAACCGGGCCAGTATCGGGGTGCAGGATTTCAACGAAAAGGTGCAAGCGGCAATCGGCCGCCCGCAAACCTATGAGCTGACCCGCGATACGGTGGATATGCTGCGCCGGCACGGGGTGGATTCGGTAAATATCGACATGGTCTACGGCCTGCCCCATCAGGGCATGCAGGAGCTGAAAAACACCGTGTCACAGGTGCTTTCGCTCAGCCCCGACCGGGTGGCGCTGTTTGGCTATGCCCATGTGCCATGGATGGCCAAGCGGCAAAAGATGATCCCCGAAGCCAGCCTGCCCCAACCCCATGCCCGCTTTGAGCAGGCGCAAACCGCCGCTGAAATATTCACCGCTGCCAACATGCAGGCGATTGGCATTGACCATTTCGCCAAACCCGGGGACAGCCTCGCCATCGCCGCCCGCACCGGCAATTTGCGGCGCAATTTTCAGGGCTATACCGATGACCGTTGCGCCGCGCTGATCGGGCTTGGCGCCTCGTCGATCTCGCGATTCGCGCAGGGCTATATCCAGAATAACGCCGCCACCACCAATTATGTGAAATCGATCAAGGCGGGAGGGTGGTCCGCCGCGCGCGGCTTTGCCCTTGGCATCGCCGATCAGACCCGCGCCCGCGCCATTGAGGCCCTGATGTGCGATTTCAGCTTCGATCTGGCGGCGCTGGAGGCGGAATTTGGCGATTTCGCCAAGCCGGTCAGGGCCGATTGCAAGCGCCTTGCCAAGCAATATCCGGGCTTTGTGCGGTTTGAAAAGGGCCGCTTCACCATCCTGCCCGAAGGCCGGCCGCTGACCCGGATCATCGCTGGTGGGTTTGACGCCTTCAACGCCCCGGGTGACCGGCACAGCCGCGCGATTTGATTTTTGGTAATATGGGCCGAAAGCCCTGCAAAGGATGCGCCCTCTTGGGGAAAGCACACCCCTTGCAGAAAATTGGCCCGCCCTAGGCCCAACAAGAGCGCGCCAGCTTTCAATACCCAAGGCCTCAGCCCCGGATAACCGTATCATCATGGATTTGCTGATGAGCGTCAATGATTATTTTCTTTTTTGTTCGCTTATGTATGCTTTACAGGCATTATATCCGGGCCATAGAAATATCTCTGTTAATTCGCGCCTCCATGTGGCATACAAACCTCCATAACGAACAATTTCGAACATGGAGCGCCGCATGGCCCAAAATCTCCGGCATGACGAGATCCTGAAAATAGCCCGTGATCTGGGCAAGGTCACGGTCGATGGGTTGAGCCGCGAGTTTGAGGTTACCGCCCAGACCATCCGCCGCGATCTTGCCGAGCTTTGCGAGATGGGCCACCTGACACGGGTGCATGGCGGGGCGATTCCGCCCTCGAGCGTGATCAACCCCGGCTATGAGGAGCGCTCTTTGCTGGCGGTGCCGGAAAAAGAGGCGATGGCAGCACTTTGTGCCAGCAAAATCCCCAACGGGGCGTCGCTTTTTCTCAATATCGGCACCACGACCGAGGCGGTGGCCCGCGCGCTGCTGAACCATAAAAACCTGATGGTGATCACCAATAATTTCAACGTTGCCAAAATCCTCTCGACCTCGCCGCATTCCGAAGTGATCGTCACCGGCGGGGTGCTGCGCCGCTCGGACGGCGGGCTGGTGGGGGATGTGGCAACCGAGATCATCCGGCAATTCCGGGTCGATTACGCGGTGATCGGCATTGCCGCCATTGCCAGGGACGGGATTTTGCTGGAGCATGATTTTCGCGAGGTGCGGGTGACGCAGGCGATCATTGAAAACGCAAGGCAGGCGTTTTTGATGGCGGACGAGATCAAATACAACCGCCGCGCCCCGGTGCGCATTGCCAGCCTGGCCGATATGGATGCGTTTTTCACCGACAGGCCCCCGCCTGCCCGCATTCAAAAACTGTGTGATGATAACGAGGTGGCGGTTTATATCGCCAGATAAGGCAGGGCCGGCGGGCGATAACGCCCGCCGCAAACCCATTACATCGAATAGCTGATCTTCAGGCCAACAGCGAGGGCGTTATTGCCGGCAAATGTCCCTACGCCCGGGTCAGCGGCATCACCGATCCAGACATAACGCACACCACCGGTAATTTCAGCAGCGCCAAGGCTATATGTCACCCCGGCACCAAGGCTGAAATAACCATCGGTTGGGGCCAGCACGCTTGGCGCACCGCCCAATGATGCCTCATAGCCAAGGGTCACGGCGGCCGAGAGTGTATCACTCAACCTGCGACCCACACCCAATGAGTAAGTAATAACATCGTTATCGTAGCTCAGAAGTGGATTAGCCGGATAGTTGGCCGGAGAAAGCGAGAATTCCGTCCAGTCAACCCAGCGCACCGAGCCGAAAATCAGGGTTTTCGGGTTGATCCCGGTTTGGAACTCAAGATTGACCGATTGCGGGGTGCTGAAATTTATTACGTCTGTGACAGCACCAAACTCTAATGTATCAAGCT
This sequence comes from Paracoccaceae bacterium, assembly GCA_015487255.1. Taxonomy (GTDB): domain Bacteria; phylum Pseudomonadota; class Alphaproteobacteria; order Rhodobacterales; family Rhodobacteraceae; genus UBA3077. The sequence continues at coordinate 10,520 of WFQA01000067.1, forward strand.
GCATTGCTATCGGCGAGCGATAGGTCAGCGAGACCCGCAGTGCATATTCCGGTATCTGGAAAGCCGCACCAGCCACATAACCAAACCCATAGCCCTGATCGGCAACGATAGTATATGCGCCCAGTTCTGCATTCGCAGACATGCTTTGTGCAACCGCACCGCCAAAGACCACAATTCGGTCAGAGACATTATAGCTCCCGACCATTGTATAAGCGGCCGAATTCACTACGGCGGTGATACCATCATATACCGAACCCGCGCCGGGATAGTCCGCGCCGGCACCAAAGGGTTGATCGACAATCAATGCCAATGCAAATTTATCACCAAAATCGGTTTTATAGCCGCCCGAGAGCAGCGTATAGGACGGGGCCAGGTCGCCGGTTGGGGTGCCAAACGGATCGGTGCCCGAAACGCTCGGGCTTACAAAGCCGAATGAAAGCTCGGCATAGGTGCCTTCCTCAAAGATGATATCAACGGATTGGCCCGAGCGGTCTATCCCGCCGGCTTGCACCATGGCGGTGCTGGCCAAAAACGCGGCGCCTGCCGCAAGACTTAGCTTTTTCATAGTTTCCTCCCAGAAATCATTATCCCGCTTATCATAGCTAGGCGGCATTCCGCCGGTCAATCTTTACGCTACGGAAGTCGCAAGAATTATCCAAAATGTGATAAAATTACCGCTATAGCGTTTCGGCTTTAATTTGAATCAGCCATTCCGGTGAACGCCATTGCTGCGCAATCGCTGCCTCCCCGGAATGGCTGATGCACTGCCTCAACAAAAAGCCGAAACGCTTTAAACTCGGTCTCTGAGGGCATAATAGCCCATCGCCAGTGCCAATAACGGGCTGCGCAGCGCCGGGCCGCCGGGGAAACGGCGCGGGGTTGTTGCCCCCATCAGCTCAAACCGCTCCGCCGTGCCCTGGATGGTTTCGGCGATGATTTCCCCCGCCAGGCTGGCCAGCGCCACCCCGTGACCGGAATAGCCCGAAGCGCTGAGGATATTGGGGGCAAGCCGGGCAAAATACGGCATGCGGTTCATGGTGATCGCCAAGGTGCCGCCCCATGCGAAATCAATCTTTGCGCCCGCAAGCTGCGGGAAGATCGACCGCATCGGTTTTTGCGCCTTGATGGTGATATCGGCGGGGAACCTGTAGCCATAGCTCTCACCGCCACCAAAGATCATGCGGTGATCTGATGAGCGTTTGAAATAATTCACCACGAACTTGCTGTCGGCCACCGCCACGTCGTCCCTGATCAGGCTTTTGGCCATTGCCTCGCCCAAAGGCGCGGTGGCGATTATAAAATTGTTGATCGGCATCACCCGCCGCGCCACCCGCTTTGAAAGCCCGCCCATATAGCCATTGCCCGCCAGCACCAGAAAATCCGCGCTCACCGTGCCATTTTCAGTGCGCACCCTTGGCCGTTTGCCCTCGCTGAAGCCCAGCGCCTTGCTGCGTTCATATATCTCCACCCCGCCCTTTTGCGCGGCGCGGGCCAGCCCCAGCACATATTTTTGCGGGTTGAGGTGCCCCGCCCCCATATCCAGCATGCCGCCGCAATAGCTTTCAGTGCCGATATGGGCGCGGATGGCGGGGCCGTCAAGCGGCGAGATCGCATCATAACCATAGCGGATCTGCAACATCTCGGCATATTCAAAACTGTGATGCAGGTGTTTGGGCTTCAGCTCGGCATGGATGATACCATCGCGCCAGTCACACTCGATCCCGTGTTTTTTGATCAGGGATTTTACACAGGCCTTGCTGGCCTCGGCCAGCCCCCACAGTGCGCGGGCCTTATTCTCGCCCAGTTGCTTTTCCAACGCATCCTGTGGCAACCGCTGGCCAGAGCCAACCTGCCCGCCATTGCGCCCTGAAGCACCAAAGCCCACCCTTTGCGCTTCCAGCAGCACCACCTTATAGCCAGCCCCGGCCAGATGCAGCGCGCAGGAAAGCCCGGTATAACCCGCGCCGATCACACATATATCAGCCTTTGCCTCGCCCTTCAGTGCCGGAAACGGGGCCAGTGGCGGGGTCACAAAAGCCCAGTAGGATGGCGGGTATTGCCCCGGCTTGTCATTGGCGTAAAGCAGGTCCATCAGACATTGAGCAGCAGGTGCTCGCGCTCCCACGGGCTGATCACCTGAAGGAACGCCTCGGCCTCGTGGCGTTTGAGTGCGCTGTAAACATCGCTGAAACCCGCGCCCAGCACCTTGCGCAGCTCCGGGGCGCGCTCAAAGGCATCCAGCCCGCCCAGAAGCGAGCGCGGCAGGCCGTGGTCGGCATCGTAGGCCTCGCCCTTCATCTGCTCGCGCGGCTTCAGCCCCTGCTTCATGCCGAGATATCCGCAGGCCAATGAGGCGGCAATGCCAAGATAGGGGTTGCAATCCATGCCGACCACGCGGTTTTCCACCCGCCGCGCCTCGGGGGCAGAGAGCGGCACACGAATGCCGGTGGTGCGGTTATCCTCGCCCCATTCCAGATTGATCGGAGCCGAGCCGGAAGCCACATAGCGGCGGTAGGAGTTCACATAAGGCGCAAACAGCGCGATGGCATTGGGCACGTATTTTTGCAGCCCGGCAAGGAAGCTGTAGAACAGGTCGGTGGGCTGGTCACCGGCATTAAAGATATTCGCGCCATCCACCCCCAGCACCGAATGGTGAATATGCATGGCGCTGCCCGGCTCGTCCTGCATCGGCTTGGCCATGAAGGTGGCGTAGCACTCATTGCGAAACGCCGCCTCGCGGATCATGCGCTTGAAATAAAACACCTGATCGGCCAGCTTGAGCGGATCACCGTGGATCAGGTTGATCTCGATTTGCCCCGCGCCGCCTTCCTGAATGATAGTATCTATCTCATAGCCCTGCGCCTCGGCGAAATCATAAATATCGTCGATCACCTTGCCGTAATCATCCACCGCCACCATCGAATAGGCCTGGCGCGAGGCCACGCGGCGGCCCGTGCGCGCCATTGGCGGCTCGACGGGGTGGTTGGGGTTGAGGTTGGGCTTGGTGAGGTAAAACTCGATTTCGGGGGCAACCACCGGGGTCCAGCCTTCATCCGCGTAAAGCCCCAGCACCCGTTTGAGCACATTGCGCGGCACCAGCTCCACCGGGGTGCCGTCCATATTCAGCACATCGTGGATCACCTGTAGCGTCACATCCCCGGCCCATGGCGCGGCGGTGGTGGTGCTGTAATCGGGCACCAGCAGCATGTCGGCTTCCGTCCACTGGTTTTCGATCTTCATATCGACATATTGCCCGTCGATGGTTTGAAAAAAGATCGATTGCGGCATGAACACCCGCTCTTCGCGGCCAAACTTTTTGCTCGGCATCGCCTTGCCGCGTGAAATGCCGGCCATGTCGGCGATCACGCATTCGACCTCCTCCACCCGGCGACCATCGAGCCAGTTCGCCACCGTCGCGGGCATTTTGCTGATATAATCCGGGCCTGCCATCGATAACCTCTACAATCTGCCAACCGGGCTGGATTTTGCGCCTTTCTTTTGCGCAAGTAAACACAGGAAATCATGCGCCAGCGTGGCCGCGGCCAGGGCGGTGATCTCGGCGTGGTCATAAGGCGGGGAGACCTCGACCACATCCATCCCCACCAGATTTAGCCCGCCCAGCCCGCGGATCAGCTCCAACGCCTGCCAACTGGCCAAGCCGCCAATAACCGGTGTGCCGGTGCCGGGGGCAAAAGCCGGGTCCAGCCCGTCGATATCAAAGCTGATATAGGTTGGCGCATCCCCCGCGCGCCTGATGATGATCTCGAGCGCCGCCCCGATGCCGTGGCGGTGCAGCCATGGCGCGGTGAGAATCTCAAAGCCGTGGTCGCGCTCATTATAAGTGCGCAGGCCGATCTGGGTGGATTTTGTGACATCGATCACCCCTTCAGCCGCAGCGCGGCCAAACATGGTGCCGTGGTCAATGCCGCCATGGTCCTGCCAGGTGTCACAATGGGCGTCAAACTGGATCAGCGCGATCGGGCCGTGCCTGGCGGCATGGGCCTTGAGCAGCGGATAGCTGACAAAATGGTCGCCACCAAAGCTGAGCATCTTGGCCCCGCTGTCCAGAATATGCGCCGCATGCGCCTCGATGGCGGCGGGCACCGAGGCGGCATCATGCGGGTTGAGCATGCAATCACCATAATCCACCACCGACAGGGTTTCAAACGGGTCAAAACCAAAGGGAAAGGCCTTTAGCTCGGCCAGTTGCACCGAAGCGGCGCGGATGGCGCGCGGCCCAAGCCGGCAACCCGGGCGATAGGTGGTGGCGCAATCATAAGGAATGCCGGACACCACCACATCCACCCCCGCCAGCTCCCGCGTATAGCGGCGGCGCAGGAAGGAAAGCGCGCCGCCGTAAGTCATCTCCGCCCAGCGCTCATGGTTGCTTTTGGCCCTGAAGGCCTGATCTCCGGTCATGGTTTTTTCCTCATCAAAAGGGCGGCGGTGATAATACCGATACTGACCACCAGCACAATCAGGCTGGCCAGGGCGTTGATATCGGGCGAAACCCCAAGCCGCACCTTGGAAAAAATCACCATCGGCAGGGTGCTGGCACCGGGGCCGGATACAAAGCTGGCAATCACCAGATCATCGAGGCTAAGGGTAAAGGCCAGCAGCCAGCCCGCGATCAGCGCCGGGGTGATCATCGGCAGGGTGATATCAAAAAACACCCGCGCCGGCGAGGCGCCAAGATCAAGCGCGGCCTCCTCGACCGCGTCATCCATATCGGAAAGCCGCGATTGCACCACCACCGCCACAAAGGCCATGCCAAAGGTGATATGGGCGATCAATATGGTGCTAAAGCCGCGCCCGCCCGGCCAGCCGATCAGCCCCTGCATCGCCACAAACAGCAGCAAGAGCGAAAGCCCGATAATCACATCGGGCATCACCAGCGGCGCGGTCACCATACCGGTCATCAGGCTTTTGCCCCGCACCCGGCGAAAGCGCACCAGCACCATCGCCATCATCGTGCCCAGCACCACGGCCACCGAGGCGCTGATCGCCGCAATGCGCAGGCTGAGCCACGCGGCATCCATGATCTGCTGGTTGGCAAACAGCTCGCCATACCATTTGAGCGACCACCCGCCCCACACCGTAACCAGCTTGCTTTCATTAAAACTGTAGATCACCAGCGAGGCGATCGGCCCGTAAAGAAACAAAAAACCAAGCACAGCCATAACAGGGGTAAAGCGCAGCCTCATATCTCCGCCCCTTTGTTTTGGGCCGAACGCAGGATCATGATCGGGATGATCATCACCACCAGCATCACCATCGCCACCGCCGATGCCACCGGCCAGTCGCGGTTTTTGAAATATTCATCCCACAGCACGCTGCCGATCATCAGGGTATCCGGCCCGCCAAGCAGGGCCGGGATGACAAACTCGCCGATCACCGGAATGAAGACCAGCATCGAGCCGGCAATGATGCCCGGCATGGAAAGCGGCAGGGTGATGCGGAAAAAGCTCGATATCCGGCTGGCCCCGAGGTCATGGGAGGCCTCTAAAAGCGTGTCATCGAGCTTTACCAGATTGGCATAAAGCGGCAGGATGAGAAACGGCAGATAAGTGTAGACAATGCCGATATAGACCGCCACATCAGTCTGCAAGATGATCAGCGGCTGGTCAATGATCCCGGCCCGGAGCAGCACCGCATTCAGCACGCCCTTGGTTTTCAATATGCCGATCCAGGCATAAACCCTGAGCAAGAATGACGTCCAGAACGGCAACACCACCAGTAACAGCAATATCGAGCGCCTCGGCTCGGGCGAGCGGGCAATGTAATAGGCCATCGGATAGCCGATAAACAGCGCCAGCAGGGTGGAAATAGCCGCGATCTTGAGCGAGGAGAGATAGGCGTTGATATAAAGGCTGTCCTCCCACATATAGGCGTAGTTTTCAAAATTGATGTTGAATCTCAGCGCGCCATCCACCCAGTCCCACAAGGGCGCATAGGGCGGAATGGCAATGCGCGGCTCGGAGAGCGATATCTTCAGCACCACCAGAAACGGCAGCATGAAAAACAGGATCAGCCAGATATTGGGTACGGCAATAACAAAGCGCCGCCCCCATTTGCCGCCCCCGCTCATTTGGTCAGCACCGTGCTGGCCGCGGCAGACCAGCCGATATGCACCGCCTCATCCCATGTGATCGGGTTTTCCTCATGCAGCCCGTTGGCGGCGGTCACCTTCAGGCAGCGGCCACCCTCCAGCCGCACGCGATAGACCGAAAGATTGCCCATATAGGCGACCTCATCCACAATACCTTGCAGGGTATTTGCCGCTTTGATCGGGCCGCGCGAAAGCTGGATCCGCTCCGGGCGCACCGCGACATGCACCTTTTGATGTGCCTTCAGCCCCGGCAGCGGCGGGCACAGGATCGCCCCTTCAGGTGTATTGACCCGCATCATATCCGGCGCGGCGGCATCAACCTCGCCATCAAAAATATTAACCGAGCCAATGAAATCCGCCACGAATTTTGTATCGGGGGCTTCGTAAATCTGGCGTGGCTCCCCCACCTGCACGATCCGGCCCCGGTCCATCACCCCGATGCGGGTCGAAAGGGTCATCGCCTCTTCCTGATCATGGGTGACCACAATGAAGGTCACGCCCAAATCCTCCTGAATGCGTATCAGCTCAAACTGGGTCTCCTCGCGTAGCTTTTTATCCAGCGCGCCCAGCGGTTCATCAAGCAGCAAAAGCTTGGGCTGTTTGATCAACGAGCGCGCCAATGCCACCCGCTGCTGCTGCCCGCCCGAAAGCTGCTGCGGCCTGCGCCGGGCAAAGCCCTCAAGCTTGACAAGGCTGAGCATATCAGCCGTGCGTGCCATCGCCTCGGTTTTTGGCACACCTTCACGCAGCAGACCATATGCCACGTTTTTTTCAACACTCATATGAGGAAACAGCGCATAGGATTGAAACATCATATTGGTCGGGCGCAGGTTGGCGGCAATGCCGGTCATCTCCTGCCCGTCGATCTCGATATGGCCTTTGCTAGGAGTTTCAAACCCCGCCAGCATCCGCAGCAGGGTTGATTTACCACAGCCCGAGCCGCCGAGCAGGCAAAACAGCTCGCCTTGGTAAATATCGAGCGACACATCATCCACCGCCGCCAGATCACCAAACAGTTTGCTGATGCCACGAATACGCACAAACGGCTTTTGCGTGGCCTCCCGCCATGGCCTGGCCTCGGCCGCTAAAATGGTTTCGCCCATGTTCCCCCCATTCCGGGCGCGCCCGAAAGCGCGCCCAACAGGCCTATTGCCCGGTTTTTACCCTGGTCCAGAGCCGGGTAATGGTGCGGTCGGTGCGCGCATCATAAACGGTGGAGGCCCACAGCCCACCCTTGGCCGCCTCGGTGGGGAAGATGCCGGGGTCGGAGGTGATCTCCGGGTCCACCAATGGCATGGAGGCGGCATTGGCATTGGCATACCAGACATAATTGGTGATATCAGCGGTGATCTGCGCATCCATGACAAAATTGATGAAGGCATGCGCCGCATCCGGGTTGGGCGCATCGGCCGGAATCGCCATCATGTCAAACCATTGCAGCGCCCCCTCTTTGGGGATCACATAAGCAATTTCCACGCCGTTTTCGGCCTCGAGCGCCCGTGCCTGCGCCTGAAACACATCCCCCGACCAGCCCACCGCGACACAGGTATCGCCATTTGCAAGGTCAGAGATATATTGCGAGGAATTGAAATAACGGATGTTGGGCCGCACGCTCTCCAGCAATGCCGCCCCGGCTTCGAGATCGGCCTTATTGGTCGAATTCGGATCCAGCCCGAGATAGTTCATCGCCGCCGGAATCATCTCGGTCGGCGCATCAAGCATGGAGACTCCGCAATCCGCCAGTTTGGCGGTGATTTCCGGGTCAAACACCAATGCCCAGCTATCAACCTCGTAATCCTCGCCAAGGCGCTCGGTCACGGCGGCCACGTTATAGCCAATGCCGGTGGTGCCCCACATATAGATCACCGAATAGGTGTTGCCGGGGTCATAGGCCGCGGCCCCGGCCATCAGCGCCTCGTCCATATTGGCCAGATTTGGCAGCTTGGATTTATCCAGCGGCATATAAACCCCGGCGGCGATCTGGCGCTGCAAAAAATCCGATGTCGGCACCACCAGATCATAGCCCGAACTGCCCGCCAGCATCTTGGCCTCCAGCACCTCGTTGCTGTCATACACATCATAAGTCACCTCGATGCCGGTGGCGGCGGTGAATTTCTCCAGCGTATCCTCGGCGATGTAATCCGACCAGTTATAGATACGCAGCACATTCTCCTGCGCCTGAACCGCCCCGGCGGCGGCCAGCGCGATGAGCGCGGTGGTTAAGCGATATTTCATACTCTTGCTCCCTGTTGAATGATCCATCAATAATGTGGCGGGCAAACCCGATGAAAAGCAAGCAGAATTTTATGCTCAGACGCTTCTCAGATAGGTGGCAAGCTCAAAATCACTCATCCGCGCGGCAAAGCGGTTGAACTCCTGCCGTTTCATTGCCGCGAAAATCTCGCAAAATTGCGGGTTCAGATGCTTGGCCAGCGTTTTATCCGCCTCAAAAGCCGCAATCGCCGCCATCCAGTCACCCGGAAGCTGCATCAACCCGGCCTGATAAGCATTGCCCCTGGTCGGCGCGGCTGGCTTTTCCTGCCGCTCAAGCCCCTCAAGCACCCCGGCAAGCAGCACAGAGAGCAACAGGTAAGGGTTGGCATCCGCCCCGGCCACCCGATGCTCGATCCGCCGTGCCTTGGGATCACCACCGGGAATGCGAATGGCGCTGGTGCGGTTCTCATACCCCCAGCCAATGCCGGTGGGAGCATGGCTGTTGGGCGCAAGGCGGCGGTAGGAATTCAGATGCGGAGCAAAGATCAGGGTTGAGGCGGGCATCAGCCGCAAAAGCCCGGCCAGCGCATGCTGCAACATCTCGCTGCCCGCCGCGCTGCCATCGTCAAACACATTACTGCCCGCCCCGTCCAGCAGGCTGAAATGCACATGCAGCCCGCTGCCCGCCGCATCAAGATAAGGCTTCTTGGGCATGAAGCTGGCGACCAGCCCGTGCTTTTGCGCCACGCCTTTGACGACCCGTTTGAAAAACACCGCATTGTCAGCCGCAACCAACGGGTCCGGCCCGTGCAGCAGGTTGATCTCGAACTGCCCGGCCCCACCTTCGGAAATCGCGGCATCCGCCGGAATGCCAAAATTGGCGCAAGCGGCATAAACCTCTGCAAAGAAACTGTCATAATCCGCCAGATTATCCAGCGCCAGCATCTGCGGCGCGGCCTGTGGCGGAAGCGGATGGCCCGCCTCGCCCCGCAGCAGGTAAAACTCCATTTCCACCGCCATTACCGGGGTCAGCCCCAGCGCTTTCAGCTTGGCAGCAACCCCGGCCAATATCTGGCGCGGATCAATGGGCGAAGGCATTCCATCCTCCCCCTGCATCACCACCGGAATAAACCGCGCTTCGCCGCGCTGCCACGGCTCATGCATCGCGCCGTGCCCGGCGGGCAGGCAAACCCCATCCGCATCACCAGAGGCAAAAACCAGCGGGCTTTCGGCCACATCCGCACCAAATACATCAATCGCCGGGGTGGAAAAAGGCATCCGCAACCCGCCGCCCAGCACCTTTTCAAGCTGCCCCTCCGGCAATAACTTGCCGCGCCAGACCCCGTTGAGATCACAGACCGCCGCGCGGATCAAATCCTTGTTATTCTGGCTGTCATTGCCCATATCAGACCCCCGATTTTAGCCACAGTGAGGGCAAGGCAAGGCTGCTGTCAAGCGCTTCATAACCCCTTTGGAGCAACATCAAAGCCATGCGCCACCGAGCGCAGCGAGGCCATGGCCGGAGGCAACCCATTTTTCAGCTTGCTGAAAAATGCGCCGCCAGCGAGTGGGGGGCCTGCCCCTCCCCGAGTTGGCGGCGACCCGGCGGTGCATACCATAAATTCCTCCGGTTGCCGCACTGCCTATAGTGGCAAAACCGTCGTGGATTTGATCTCCTCCATCGAGAGCAGCGCCGTAACGTTAAACACCTTCACCTGCGCGATCAGCGATTGGTAGAATTCATCATAGGCTTTTGCGTTTTTGACCCGCACCTTGAGGATATAGTCAATATCTCCGGCCAGCCTATGCGCCTCCATCACCTCTGGTCGCGCGCGTAAAGCCTTGAGAAACGCCGCCTGCCAGTCAGCCTCGTGCTCGGAGGTGCGCACCAACACAAAGAAACACGCTTCCAGCCCCAGCGCCTCTGGCGAAAGGATCACCGTTTGCCGCTCGATCACCCCCGCCGCCTTCAGCTTGCGAATTCGATTCCAGACCGGCGTTTTTGAGGAGCCGGTTTTGCGGGCGATTTCATCAAGGGACTGCGCCGCATCCTCTTGCAGCTCACTAAGGATATTCCTGTCAAGTTGGTCGAGTTGATACGCCATTCCAAGCGCGCCTCCCTTATTGGGTTGATATTCCGGAATTGCGCGTATATCTGCGCGAACATCCTTATTATATTCCACATATGGCAATATATGCGGACAATATCCTATTATGCGGGGAAAGCAACCCAAGATACCCGAAGGATATGCCTATGACACAGTCCGCCATCATTACCGCCACCGCCAATGACGCAACTGTTTACCTGACCTCTTGCGATGCCTGGACGCCCGAGCTGGCGCTGGCCGAAGTGCTGGAGCCGGAAGACCATGATTGGCGGCTGGCCTTTGCCAATCGTCTGCGCGAAGTTTCCGGTGCCGCGCTGCGGGCAGTGCAGACCGATGCGCATGGACTGCCTGTGCATATAGCGACCTAAAGCATTTCCAGCTTAAGGCGCAGCGTAGCCAGCAATGCATGCATTCACCCAAAGGTATAACCCATGGCGCGATCATGGCGCCCCGCGTCAAACCGGCAATCAATGTCTGCGTCTCTCAGATGCCAAACAGTGCTGAAGCCTTTATAGTTATCACTGCCAACCGGATAGCGGAGTATGATTCCGATGCGGGGACAAGTGCCTTGCAGCGCGAATAGATATGGTGGAGCGGGTGTCGGTGGCCTCGCTTCGCTCTGCGGTGTTTGGCTATTCGGACCTGCCAGAAGGCGGGCTTCGCGCTATAGTGATGCCGCCGCCCGGCTGGCCTGGTCATACTGGCCGGAAATCGTCCGCAACCCGGTGGCGATTTTGCTGAACTCCTCACCGCTGATCCCGGTGCGGGGGATGCCCTCCAGCAGGCATTGCTCACGAATCTTGCGGTAAAGCTCGCAAACCGCGCGGCCCTTGTCGGAGGTTTTGTAAAACATCTCCTTGCCACGCTTGTTGGAACACACCAGTTCCAGCTTGCGCAGTTTGCGCAGGGCGTAATTTATGGTGTGGCTATCCTCGATATTGAGCAGAAATCCGATATCGGTGAGCCGCTTTTCCCGGTCGCGGTGGTTGGTATTGTGCAGCACCAGAATTTCCAGTGCGCTCAGCTCGGGCATGCCCGCCGCCGCCATGCAGCGCTGCATCCAGCGGCTGAAGGCGTTATAGGCGATGATCAGCCCGTATTCAAACTCCGACACCTCCCATCCCGCGCCCTCGGCAAGATGGCGGGAAGAAACAATACGGCGGCGATCAGAAGGGGTTTGCATCGGGTTTTCCTGTTTATCTTGGCAAATTACCGGTAATTTATCAACAATAATACTGCCATACGCGGGGTTTAAATGCAAAAACTTTGTGTTTTTATCGCCTTGCCCCAACTGGAAGGCGGGTTTGCCCTATTGTCAAAACCCGTATTCTGGCCCAAGCTATTGGCAATGAACCAAGGACGGAAAGCAGGGTAGAAAATGACCATCAAAGCATCTGACCTGTTTGTGCAAGCGCTTGAAAACGAAGGCGTGACCCATGTTTTTGGCGTGCCGGGTGAGGAGAATCTTGATTTCCTTGATTCGCTCAGCCGCTCCTCCATCCATTTCATCCTTACCCGGCACGAACAGGCCGCCGGCTTCATGGCGGCAACATTTGGTCGCCTGACCGGCAAACCGGGAGTTTGTCTGTCCACGCTCGGGCCGGGCGCAACCAATCTGGTGACCGCCGCCGCCTATGCCCAGCTTGGGGCGATGCCGCTGATGATGATCACCGGGCAAAAGCCGATCAAGGATGGCAAGCAGGGCCGGTTCCAGATCATCGACACCATTGACATGATGCGCCCTTTAACCAAATTCACCCGTCAGATCATCAGCCCCGGCAGTATACCGGCTTTGGTGCGCGAGGCCTTCAGGGTAGCCAGGCAAGAGCGCCCCGGCGCGGTGCATCTGGAACTGCCCGAGGATATTGCCGCCGAAACCACCGATAACGGCCAGCTTTTTGAGGTCAGACCCACCCAAACACCTGAATGTGGCACCGAGGCGCTGCAAGCCGCTGTTGAGATGATAACAGCGGCCAAAGCCCCGCTTTTGCTGATCGGGGCCGGGGCCAACCGGCGCAATGCTATTGAATCGCTGCGCAAATTCGTTGATGCCACCGGCATTGCGGTGTTCAGCACCCAGATGGGCAAGGGGGTGATCAGCGAGGACCACCCCAATTTCATCGGCACCACCGCGCTTTCCGCAGGGGATTATGTGCATTGCGCCATCGATCACGCCGACCTGATCATCAATGCCGGCCATGATGTGGTGGAAAAACCGCCCTTCCTGATGGCGCATGGCGGGGCCAGGGTGATCCATGCCAATTTCAGCCCGGCCGAGGTTGATAGGGTCTATTTTCCGCAACTGGAACTGGTGGGTGATATCGGCAAGGTGTTTGACTGGCTGCGTAAAAACATGGCGCCGATCTCATGCTCCGGCAGCGCATATTTCAAGCGGGTTCATGACCATGTTGCAAGCCATATCGATGAAAAGGCCGATGACCCGCGCTTTCCGCCCATCCCCCAGCGTGTGGTGGCCGATATGCGCAAGATCATGCCGCGAGACGGTATAATCGCGCTGGATAACGGCATGTATAAAATCTGGTTTGCCCGCAATTACCCCGCCTATTGGCCAAATACCGTGCTGCTGGATAACGCATTGGCCACCATGGGCGCAGGGCTGCCCGGCGCGATGATGGCCAGCATCCTCAACCCGGAAAAGCCGGTTTTGGCGGTGTGCGGTGATGGCGGGTTTATGATGAACGCGCAAGAAATGGAAACGGCTGTGCGCCTCAAGCTTGATCTGGTGGTGCTGGTTTTGCGCGATGATTCCTATGGTATGATCCGCTGGAAACAGGCGGTGGGCGGGCTGCCCGACTGGGGGCTGACCTTTGGCAACCCCGATTTTGTGCGCTATGCGGAAAGCTATGGCGCCAGCGGCCACCGGGTGGAAGCCACGCAGGATTTCGCGCCGCTTCTGGCAGAGTGCTTTGCCAAGGGCGGGGTGCATCTTATTGACCTGCCGATTGATTATTCCGAAAACAAGCGGGTGCTGATTGATGAACTGGCCACACGCGTGTGCCGGATTTAGCGCCCACATCGGCGGTTTTTTTGCTTTTTCTGCACCGTCACAGCTGGCTTTGCCCGTGTTGTCAAACATTTATCAAGGTTTTATGCCCATGCTGGCCCGACTCCCCTATCGGGAGGATAGGCGCTCATATAACCAGCGCGACAAGTGGGAAAGTGGTTTTGAAAGCAAAGTCAGACAGTTCCAAAATGGCAGCCTTACAGGCGGAGATCGCCCGGCTTGAGGAGGTCATCACGCAGAAAGACCGGTTTTTGGCCATGGCCAGCCATGAGATCCGCTCGCCGATGAACGGGGTGTTTGGCATGGCGGATGCGCTTTCACGCACCTCGCTTGATAAAAAGCAGATGCGCTATCTCTCCGTGCTGCGCGATGCCTGTGATTCGATGCTTTCCATCGCCAACCAGCTGCTGGAAAAGGGCAAGCTGGATTCGGGGCAAACCGCGCTGATCCCGGTTGATTTCGACCTTGCCGAGTTTCTCGCCTCGCTGGTGGCGGAGTTTGGCGCGCGGGCAAAAAGCCATGGGCTGATTCTGGAGCTGGATAGCAAAATCCTGACCGATTCGCGTATCCGCTTTGATAAAATGCGCCTCGGGCAGGTGCTGGGCAACCTGATTTCCAACGCTATCCGCTATACGGATGAAGGCCGGGTCGTGGTGCGCGCCATTTTGCAAATGACCCGTTTTGGCAAACGCCAGCTGGTGCTGAGCGTTGAAGATAGCGGCATTGGCATCGCGCCAGACAAGCACGAGGCGATTTTCGAGGCATTTGCCTCGGCGGACCCGGTGCAATCGGCCAGCCGGGGCGGCACCGGGCTTGGGCTTTCGGTGGTGCGTGATCTGGTGGCGCTGATGGGGGGCACGGTGCGGGTGGATTCCACCCCCGGGCTAGGCTCCACCTTTACCGTTGATCTGCTGGTGGAAGCCGCCGGGAGCGAAGCCAGGGAAAAACCCGCGCCACGCCGCGTCATGCCGAAAAACCTGCATGTTCTGCTGGCGGAAGATAATGATTCCAACGCCTTTGTTTTTGAAGTGCTGCTGGAGGATACCGGCATAAAAATAACCCGGGTGCATAATGGCGAGCAAGCGGTGATCGCCCATGGCAAGGGTGGTTTTGACCTCATCTTCATGGATATCCAGATGCCGGTGATGAGCGGCATAAAAGCCACCGCCGCCATACGCAAAGCAGAGGGAAATGCGGCCAGCCCGGTGCCGATTATCGCGCTTTCGGCAGATACGGTTGCGGTGCAGGGTGCCGAATATCGCACGGCGGGCTTCACCGACGCGATTACCAAGCCCATGCGCCAGCGCGAGCTGCTCGATATGCTGGCCTCGTTTGGTGAAAATTCCGGTTGAACGCATCCTGCAAATAGGCCATCGTTCATTATCTCTCCCAACTTCCGGTGATTTCATGGACCATATTGCCAACCATCCCGCAACGGCGGATATGCAAGCAGCCGATGCCGCCCATCACCTGCATCCTTTTACCGATACCAAAGCGCTCAACGCCAGGGGCGCGCGGGTCATCACCTCGGCCAGCGGGGTGATGCTGCGCGATAGCGAGGGCAACGAGATACTCGACGCCATGGCCGGGCTGTGGTGTGTGAATATCGGTTATGGCCGCCATGAGCTGGCGGATGTGGCCGCACGGCAAATGCGCGAATTGCCCTATTACAACACGTTTTTCCAAACCAGCCACCCGATGGTGATCGCATTGGCGGAAAAGATCGCGGAACTGGCTCCGGGGGAGCTGAACCGCACGTTTTTCGCCTCTGGCGGGTCAGATGCCAATGACACCAATATCCGCCTTGTGCGCCACTATTGGGCAGCGCTTGGCAAGCCGGGAAAAACCCATATCATCACCCGCAAAAATGCCTATCACGGCTCGACCATGGGCGCGGCCAGCCTTGGCGGCATGGCAGCGATGCACGCGCAGGGCGGGCTGCCGATTCCCGGTATTTCGCATATTGCCCAGCCCTATTGGTATGGCGAGGGCGGCACGCTTTCGCCCGAGGAATTCGGCCTGCAAGCCGCCCGGGCGCTCGCTAGCGAGATCGAGCGGCTGGGCGAGGAAAACGTGGCAGCCTTCATTGCCGAGCCGGTGCAGGGGGCGGGCGGGGTGATTGTGCCACCTTCCAGCTATTGGCCCGAAATCCAGCGCATATGTGACAGCCACGAGATATTGCTGATCGCCGATGAGGTGATCACCGGGTTTGGCCGCACCGGGGCGTGGTTTGGCTCTGAAACCTATACTATCCGCCCCGATATCATCACCATCGCCAAGGGGCTTTCCTCGGGCTATCAGCCCATTGGCGGCTCGGTGCTTTCTGAAAAGCTGGCGGCGGTATTTGCTGAAAAAGGTGGCGAGTTCAGCCATGGCTACACCTATTCCGGCCACCCGGTGGCGGCGGCGGTGGCGGTGGAAAACCTGCGCATTCTGCAAGAGGAGCATATCATTGAAACCGCCGCCAGCGAGACCGCGCCTCATCTGGCCAGGCGCTGGGCAGAGCTTGGCACGCACCCGCTGGTGGGCGAGGCACGGATATCCGGCATGATGGCAGCAATAGAGCTGACCCCGGATGCCGCTGCCCGCGCGCCATTTGAGCAGGCTGGCGCGGTGGCGGCGATTTGCCGTGA
>WFQA01000068.1 GCA_015487255.1 Paracoccaceae bacterium
GTAATAGCCAAAAACCCCCAGATCAACCGCTTTTTGCAGCGCATCATGCACCGCTTGCGGCGGCTTGAAATCCATATCCGCAACCCACATCGAAAGCCCGTCTTCGGGGGGCACACCATAAACCGCCTGCATCTTGTCCCATTTGATGCTATGGGTGCCGCGCCGCTCGATGATCTCGTCAAAATTGGCCATAATACGCTCCTGATATTTTTGCCACGCTAGCCTCTTGCCGCCATAAGGAAAACCCCCAATCACGCCCTTGCACCAAAGCAGCGCTTGGATTACATCATCGCTATGAGTCTGAAGAAAATCATCATCCACCCAGACCCGCGCCTCAAGAAGATTTGCGAGGCGGTTGACGGGGTTTCGCCAGCGCTGCGCGCGCTGGCCAGCGACATGCTGGAAACCATGTATGACGCGCCGGGCATTGGCCTCGCCGCGCCACAAGTTGGTGTTTTGCAACGGGTTTTCGTGATGGATGTGGCCGGAAAGGAAAGCGCGCCAGACCCGCGCGTGCTGTTCAACCCGCGCATTACATGGGCCTCACAAGAGCTGAGCGTCTATGAGGAGGGCTGCCTTTCTATCCCCGGGATTTTTGAAGATATCACCCGGCCGGAAAGCGTGCGCATGGTGTTCACCGATATTGATGGCAAGCAACACGAAGAAGAATTTGAAGGAGTCGCCGCCACCTGCGCCCAGCATGAGCTGGACCATCTGGATGGCAAACTGTTTATCGATTACCTGTCTGGAATCAAGCGGCGGATGATCACCGCCAAGATGAAAAAGCTGAAAAAAGAGCAGGCGCGGGAGGAATGACCCGGCGGTTTTTGCTCTACCCCAACCGGCTTTTGCGCAAGTCCTGCGCGCCGGTTGAGCGGGTGGACGAGCCGGTGCGCGCGCTTTGGGAAGAAATGCTGGCGGCGATGTATGCCATGCCCGGCGTTGGGCTGGCGGCATCGCAAATTGGCGAGTTGCGGCGGGTGGCGGTGGTTGATTGCTCTGAGGGCAGAGATGCGCCGGTCAGGATGGCCAACCCGGAGCTGCTGCATGTATCTGCGCGCATGGCGGAACGGGAGGAAGGCAGCCCGAATATTCCGGGGCTTTGGGCGATGGTTTCGCGCCCGCGCGCGATCACAGTGCGGTATAGTAATGAAACCGGCGCGGTGGTGGAGCGCGATTTTGTTGGCCTGTGGGCCGCATCAGTGCAGCACCAGATTGACCACTTGAACGGTAAACTATTTATCGACCATCTCAGCCCGGTCAAGCGCAAAATGCTGCTGGCAAAGCATGGCAAAAACATGAAGCGGAGGTAAGGAATGCGGATTATCTTCATGGGAACACCGGATTTTTCGGTTGAGGTGCTAAAGGCGTTGCATGGGGCCGGGCACGAGATTGTGGCTGTCTATTCCCAGCCGCCGCGCCGGGCCGGGCGGGGGAAGAAAGAGCGGCCCGGCCCGGTGCATAAATATGCCGAGGATTTGGGGCTTCCGGTGTTTACCCCATTGAATTTCAAACAGGAAAGTGACCGCGCTGCGTTTGAAGCCCATCATGCCGATCTGGCGGTTGTGGTGGCTTATGGGCTGATATTGCCACAGGCGGTGCTGGATATGCCGGTGCATGGCTGCCTGAATATCCACGCCTCGCTATTGCCGCGCTGGCGCGGGGCGGCCCCGATAGCGCGGGCGATCATGGCGGGAGATAAGGAGACCGGCATTTGCATTATGCAGATGGAAGCCGGGCTGGATACCGGGCCGGTGATTGCCTGTGAGACCACCCCAATTTCTGCGCAAGATACAGCGGGCAGCCTGCATGACCGGCTGGCAAAAATGGGGGCGGCGCTGATGTTGCGCATGTTGCAGGTTGAAAGGTTTAGCGCTAAACCACAACCGGAAACCGGTGTGACTTATGCTGCCAAGATCGACAAGCGCGAGGCTCGGATTGACTGGGCGCAACCGGCAGAAATTATTGATCGCAAAATCAGGGGGCTTTCGCCTTTTCCCGGCGCATGGTGTGAAATCAAGGGTGAGAGGATCAAGGTTTTAAGCAGTGCGCTGGCCCCGGGCAGCGGTGGGCCGGGGCAGGCGCTGGATGATGATTTCACCATTGCCTGCGGCTCGGGGGCACTGCGGCTGACCAGGCTGCAGCGGGCCGGAAAGGCCGCAATGTTGGCGGCTGACTTTGCCCGGGGGTTTGCGGTCAAAAAAGGGGAAATCCTCGGCTGATCTCTGGAAATAACCCGCAACAGCCCCTATGTTAACCTTAGAAACATTGAGGAGAATGGCATGGGAATGTTGA
>WFQA01000069.1 GCA_015487255.1 Paracoccaceae bacterium
CGAAAAATGCCAGCAAAACCTCGCTGGTTTTGGCTTTGAGATCGAGCATTGCAGCTCGGCGCAGGAGGCGGTGGAAGGAGCAGATATCATCACCACCGTGACCGCCGACAAACAATATGCCACGATCCTCACCGACAATATGGTGGGCGCGGGGGTGCACATAAACGCCATTGGCGGGGATTGCCCGGGCAAGACCGAGCTGCACCGCGATATCCTGCTGCGCGCGGATATTTTTGTCGAATTCCCCCCGCAAACCCGGGTTGAGGGCGAGATTCAGCAGCTCGCCGCTGACCACCCGGTGACCGAGCTTTGGCAGGTGATCACCGGGCAGGCAACGGGGCGCAGCGGCCCGCGCCAGATCACCCTGTTTGACAGTGTCGGCTTTGCCATTGAGGATTTTTCGGCCCTGCGCTATATCCGCGACCAGCTTAAACCCGGCAACCACACCGAACTCGATATGCTGGCCGACCCGGACACCCCGCGCGACCTGTTTGGCATGTTGCTGCGCGCTAGGCCGGATGGCTGAGCAGCTTGCGATAAAGGTGCCATGTGGCATGGCCCAGCACCGGCAGCACGCAAAGCAGGCCCAGCAATAGCGGCAGCATGGCCAGCATCATCAGGCTGCTGATCATAAACGCCCAGATCAGCAGCACCCCAAAATTCTCGGCAACCGACCGGATGCTGAGCAGGATCGCGGTGACAAAATCCAGCTCTTTGTCAAGCAGCACCGGCAGGCTGATCAGGGTGATCGAAAACAGCACAAAGGCAAATATCGCCCCGACCACGATCTCGGCAGCCAGCATGACCATGCCTTGCGGGGTAAACAGCAGTTCAAATGACGAGCTGATATTGGTCAGCGCGCTCAGCCCCATGGTGACGGCAAAAATAACATGCGAAATCAGCATGTAAAACAAAAACCAGATCACGATGATCGCCCCCACCCAGGGGATCTGCCGCTTGCGCTCGGCAAAGGTCGCCCCCAGCACCCGGCGCCATGAAAGCGGCTCGCCGCGCTCCAGCAAGCGGCTGGTTTCATAAAGCCCCACAGCGGCAAAAGGCGCCAGCAGCGGAAAGCCCGCAGTGAGCGGCAAGGCCCACCATATGCCACCCGAAACAAACAGCGCGGAAAAAATGATGTAGCCGCCAAGCACATAAAAGGCCGAAAAAAACAGCCCCAATAATGGCGCGCTTTTATAATCCTGCCAGCCCAGCTTCAGGCAGTCAAACAAATCAGAAACGCTGATTTGATTAATATCGGGCATAGCACTTGCCCGAGTATTCTCGGCTAGTTCCATAATATCTCCCCTTTTTTTCTTTCAGTCTAAGGGGGTTTTTATGAATTCGTCCAGAAAAAACTTTTTTATTCTTGTGCCTGCGCCTCGGCGCGGGATTTTCCGGTAACTTCTAGCGCCAGCGCGGCAGCCATGAATTTATCGAGATCACCATCCAAAACCCCCTGCGAATCCGAGGTTTCCACATTGGTGCGCAGGTCTTTTACCATCTGGTAGGGCTGCAAAACATAAGAACGTATCTGGTTGCCCCAGCCGGCATCACCTTTGTTATCATGGGCATCCTGAATCGAGGCGGTGCGCTTGCGCATTTCGATCTCGTAAAGCCGGGATTTGAGGGCGGCCAGACAGGTAGCGCGGTTTTGATGCTGGGATTTGGCCGAAGCCGTCACCACAATGCCGGTTGGCAGGTGGGTCATGCGCACGGCTGAATCGGTTTTGTTGACATGCTGGCCACCGGCACCGGATGAGCGATAGGTGTCGACCCGCAGCTCGGACGGGTTTATATCAATTTCGATCGTGTCATCGATAACCGGGTAAACCCAGACCGAGCTGAAGGACGTGTGCCGCCGTGCAGCACTATCAAACGGTGAAATCCTTACCAAACGATGAACGCCGGACTCACTTTTTAACCATCCGTAAGCATTTTGCCCCTTAATCTGGTAAGTTACCGATTTGATTCCCGCCTCTTCTCCAGCGTTTTCTGAAATGGTTTCAACCTTGTAGCCGTGTTTCTCGGCCCAGCGCACATACATGCGCGCCAATATGGCGGCCCAGTCGCAACTTTCCGTGCCCCCGGCCCCGGCATTGATCTCCAAAAAGCAGTCATTGCCGTCAACCTCGCCATCAAGCAGCGCTTCCAGCTCTTTTTTGGCCGCAAGCTCCACCAGATCGGCGATGGCTGATTCGGCCTCACCGACCACCTCGGCATCATCTTCCAACTCGCCCAGCTCGATCAGGTCGATATTATCCTGCAACTCGGTGGAAAGGGTTTTGTAATTCTCCAACGCATCGGCCAGCATCTGGCGCTCGCGCATCAGCTTTTGTGCCTTGGCGGGATTGTTCCACAGCTCCGGGTCCTCGGACATGGCGTTGAACTCTTCCATCCGGTGCTCGGCAGTTTCAAGGTTGAGCCGCTGCGCCAGAAGCGCAATGGTTTTGTTGATCTGGGCGATCTGGTTTTCGGTCTCTGCGCGCATTTTCAGGCCTTAATATTCGTCACCAGCGGAAAGCCCGCCAAAGGTGGCTTTCGGGGGCAAGATAACCTGCTCACCACCAACCTCAACCGTTTGGTTATCCGCCTCGCCACGGCCAAAGAACAGCAGGTCGCGGCCCATCACAAAGCCACCATCGACAAACTCGCCATAAGCGCCGTAAGCCGGCTCCTCACCGGCGCGAAACAGCTCGGTGACCACATTGTCACCCGAAGCATTGTCAGGCAGGCGCTCGCCGGAATAACGGTCGATTTTTACAAATACCGTGCCACCGGGCTGCGGGTATTCAAATGAGCCATGCCGGGGCAAAAACGCCTCCATGAATTCCGTAAATACCGGCCCGCACATCGAGCCACCATAAGCGCCGCGCCCCATCGGGGTGGGCTGGTCATAGCCGATATAACAGCCTGCGGCGATTTGCGGGGTAAAGCCGATAAACCATGCATCCTTGGCCGAGTTCGTGGTGCCGGTTTTGCCGGAAATCGGCCGCCCGAGCCGCCCCACGGTGCTGGCTGCCGTGCCGCGCGCCACCACGCCGCGCATCATGCTTGAAAGCTGATAAGCCGTAACCGGGTCCATGATTTGCGGGGCATAATCGCGCACCCATGGCTCCATATCGGTAACCAGGTTTTCACCGGCGCAATCCACACAGGTGCGCGGGTCGTGGCGCAGGATCGTATTGCCGTTTCTATCCTGCACCCGGTCAATCAGGGTTGGCTCCACCTGCTTGCCGCCATTGGCAAACATCGAATAGGCGGTGACCATTTTATAAAGCGTGGTCTCCCCCGCCCCGAGCGCAAAAGACAGATGCTCGGGCATATTGTCATAAACCCCGAAACGCTCGGCATACGCCGCCACCACATCCATGCCGATATCCTGTGCGATCCGCACGGTCATCAGGTTGCGCGAGTTCACGATCCCGGTGCGCATCGGGGCCGGGCCATAGAATTTTTTCGAGGCGTTTTGCGGCCGCCACACCCC
This sequence comes from Paracoccaceae bacterium, assembly GCA_015487255.1. Classification (GTDB taxonomy): domain Bacteria; phylum Pseudomonadota; class Alphaproteobacteria; order Rhodobacterales; family Rhodobacteraceae; genus UBA3077. The sequence goes on from WFQA01000069.1 coordinate 3,485, forward strand.
CTCGCCGGTATCAACCTCGATCGGGGCATCAACCACGATGGATGCCGGGGTATAGCCGTTATCCAGCGCGGCGGCATAAACAAACGGCTTGAAGGCCGAGCCGGGCTGGCGCATGGCCTGCGTGGCGCGGTTAAAGCTGCTGGCCTGATAGGAAAACCCGCCCTGCATCGCCAAAACCCGCCCGGTTTGCGGGTCCATCGCCACAAAAGCGCCCTGCAAGGCCGGAATCTGGCGCAAAGACCAATAATCAAGCGTCTCGTCCTCTTTCAAAATGGCTTTGACAAAAACCACATCCCCCACAGCCCAGATATCGGAGGCCACCCGGGGTTTGGCCCCGGTCGAGCCATCTTCCAGCCGCAGCCGCGCCCAGCCGGCCTCGCGCACGGTCAAAAAGGCCTCACCCTCTTCGCCTTCAATGCCGACTTGCGCCCTGTCCTCCTCCAACGCCAGCACCACAGCCAGCTTCCAGCCCGGAATATCACGCGGCAGGGCACGGCTGCTTAGCGCCTCGCGCCAGCCACCCTCTTCTGCAAATTCCTCAGCCGGCACCTGTGCGTAAGGCCCCCAGTATATTTCCAGCTTGCGGTCATATTCCTCTAGCCGGTCGCGCAGGGCCTGCCCGGCCACGGCTTGCAGCTCTGGGTCCACGGTGGCGCGAATCGCCAGCCCGCCGCCGAAAAGCTGCTCAGGGCCAAGGGTATCGTTAAGCTGGCGGCGGATTTCATCGGTGAAATAACCGCGCGGCGGGATCTGCTCGCGCCCCGAGAGGAAATCCCCCCCCTGAACCGTGCGCAGCGGATCGGCCAGCGCTTCTTCATATTCGGCCTCGGTAATATAGCCGTTCTGGAACATCTCGCGCAGCACAAAGGCGCGGCGCTCCAGCGCCTCCTTGCGGTTGCGCACCGGGTGGTAATCATTGGGGTCTTTCAGGTGGATGGCCAAAAACGCCGCCTCGGCAATGCTCAGCTCCTCAAGACTCTTGCCAAAATAATTCTGCGCTGCCGCCGTTACCCCGTATGAGCTTTGCCCCAGAAACACATCATTCATATAGAGCGCCAGAATATCATCCTTGCTCAGCACCCGCTCCACCCGGCTGGCCAGAATAAGCTCTTTTATCTTGCGGTCGATCTCGCGCGAGCCATCAAGCAGGAAGTTTTTCATCACCTGCTGGGTAATAGTCGAAGCCCCGCGCACACTTTCCCCGCGTGAGCGCACCAACTGCCAGATCGCCGCCGCCATGCCCCGGACATCATAGCCGGGATGAACATAGAAGTTTTTATCCTCGGCACTGATAAAGGCGAATTTGACAATATCGGGTATCTCGTCGGTCGGGGTGAATATCCGCCGCTCGCGCACGAATTCATCCAGCAAAAGCCCGTCATTGGAATAAACCCGCGACAGCACCGCCGGTGAATAATCGCGCAACTGCTCGGTATCGGGCAGATCGCGGGCATACATCCACAGCACCCCGAGCAACCCGATACCCGCCATCAGAAAGCCCAGCGACAGCCACGCAAATATAAAGCCCAAAAATCGCCCGATCGCCAGTATCAAATTACTTCTCCTTGAGAATATCCCCCCCATATAGGGGGTCGCGCGGAAATGGTCAAAAGATCATCACGTTTAATTGCGCAATAATCCGCGCATTTCCGCCTCGGCCTCCAGCCAGATCAGCAATGCGTCACGCAAGGTCTCGCTCATCATCTGCTGCCATGCCGGGTCTTGCAGCTTTTCAAGGTCATTTTTATCCGAGATAAAGCCAAGTTCGATCAGCACCGAGGGGGTATCAGGCGCGCGCAACACCCGAAAGCCCCCCGCCATGCGCCGCGATTTGATCTCGTTGTCGTTTTGGAACCACAGCACCTCTGCCATGATATCGGCAAAGCGGTTGGAAAGCGCGCTGGTCTCGCGATATGCCATTTGCAACAACACTTGTGTGAGCAGGTCATCCTCCCCCTCAACCGAAATGCCCGCCACCAGATCGGCGCGGTTTTCCAGGGTGGCGATGGTCACCGCTTCCTGATCTTCCGAAGCCTGCGACAGGCTGAAAACCGTGGTGCCCCGGGCACGGCCAAGGGTGACGGTATCGGCATGCAAAGAGATAAACGCATCCGCCCCGGCGCGCCGCGCAATCTCCACCCGCTCCCCCAGCGGGATAAAAACATCCGCGTCGCGGGTGAGCAGCACCCGAAACCGGCCATCCTCAAGCAAGGTATCGCGCAACACCCGCGCCATTTGCAGCACGATGTCTTTTTCGGCGACCTCGCCTTTTTCCGCCCCCATATCCAGCCCGCCATGCCCGGCATCCAGCACAATCAGTGGCAGGTTGGCCCCGCCCTCAACCCGGGCCTGCAACTGCGCGGGCCGCCACAGGCTATAGCGCGGCGGGCTGGCTTCTGTGGCAAATTCCGCGGCACTGGCTGGCACCAGCCGGATGCGGATCAGCCCCCCGCCATCCGCACCCTGATCATAAACCGCGCTTTTCACCCGCATCGGCACTGCCAGATCAAGCACAATGCGCGATTCGCCAAGCTGAAACAGCCCAAAGCGCAGCGCCGAGACTTCGGCAATACCCCTTTCCAGCCCGCGCGGCATTTCTTCAAGCGAGACCGGTCCCAGATCAATCAGCAGGCGGCGGGGCGCATCGAGGGTAAACAGCCGGAAAGGCACAGCCTCGCTCAGGCCAAGGGTCAGGGTAATGCCCCCCTCGTCACGCGCGAGCACGGTGTTGCCCGCCACGATGCCGGCTGCATTTACCGGCTGCCAAAGCGCAAGCAACCAGATGGCCAAAACCGAAAGGAGAGCGTGTCGATAGCTGCTTGCCATTTAAATTGTGTCATCTCATGGGCGCGGCGGCGCAGATTTAGATTGTGTTTCAGCATAGAACAGGTTTATGGTCAAAAAACGGCAAATTCCGATTTGTCGTTTATACAGTTTCGCCATTTGGCCAATCGCTGCGGAAACACCGCAATCGCGCCAAAATGGCCGGTGCCAGGCACCACATTCGAATTCCCTGAAATGACAGTTCGGGGCGTAAAATTTTAGCAGGCCACGTGCCTTGCTGGAGAACAAACCGCGATGAAGCGTGTGACATGGACGAGCAATGAAAACAGGTGGCGCACTGCGCGGCCCGTTTTGCATGCCCTGCCCCGCCGCTTATTTGCCCAAACATTACAAGCCTTTACGAGGAGATCTGCACGTATTGCAGCGCCCCCCGGGGGCTTGAGCGAGTTAACATGCCTAAAAAAATGCTTATCGATGCCACCCATGCGGAAGAAACCCGCGTGGTTGTGGTGGACGGAAACCGGGTTGATGAATTTGATTTCGAGGCCCTCAACAAACGCCAGCTAGCCGGCAATATCTATCTGGCCAAGGTCACGCGGGTTGAGCCTTCGTTACAGGCGGCCTTTGTTGATTACGGCGGCAATCGCCACGGGTTTCTGGCCTTTTCCGAAATTCACCCGGATTATTACCAAATCCCTGCCGCGGATCGCGAAGAGCTTTTGCGCGAAGAGGCCGAATACGCCAAGGCCGTGGCCGAAGAAGAAGAGCGCGAAAAAGACCGGGAGAAGGAAAAACCCAAATCCCGCTCCCGCCGCCGCCGCCGCAAGGCCGAGCCGGCCAGTGATGGCGCGGCCAATAGCGAAGATGCGGTGATCACCGAGGAGGTTTCAACTGAAGCCGCCGTCGATGACGAAGCACAAAGCACCGAAGAATCCCCCGAGAACGCCCCGCAAGAAGACGCGCTCGCCCTGCTGGTGGATACCCCGGAAACCTCATTGGCGGCCCCCGAAGATGCCGAAATGGTCAGTGATTCCGACGAGGTGGAAATTGCCGAGGTCCGCGCCCCCAGGGTGCGCAAGCCCCGCATGCGGCGTTATAAAATTCAGGAAGTGATCAAGGTTCGGCAAATCCTGCTGATTCAGGTGGTCAAGGAAGAGCGCGGCAATAAAGGCGCGGCGGTTTCCACTTATCTTTCGCTCGCCGGCCGCTATTGCGTGCTGATGCCAAATACCGCGCGCGGTGGGGGCATTTCGCGCAAAATCGCCAATGCGGCCGACCGCAAGAAGCTGAAAGAGATTTCAAATTCCATGCCGGTGCCCGAGGGTGCGGGGCTGATCATCCGCACCGCAGGCGCGCAGCGCACCAAGGCCGAGATCAAGCGCGATTATGAATATCTGCGCCGGCAATGGGAAAACATCCGCAACCTGACGCTGAAATCCACCGCCCCCGCCCCGATCTATGAAGAGGGCAGCCTGATCAAACGCTCGATCCGCGATCTTTATAACAAAGAGATCGACGAGGTGATCGTGGATGGCGAGCGCGGCTATCGCGAGGCCAAGGATTACATGAAAATGCTCATGCCGTCCCATGCCAAAAACGTGAAGCGCTACAGCGACCCGCTGCCGGTTTTCTCGCGCTATAACGTGGAGAACTACCTGTCGGCGATGTTCAACCCCACGGTGCAGCTCAAATCCGGTGGTTATATCGTGATCGGCATTACCGAAGCGCTGGTGGCGATCGATGTCAACTCCGGCCGGGCGACCAAGGAAAAGTCGATCGAGGATACGGCAACCAAAACCAACCTTGAGGCCGCATCCGAAGTGGCGCGCCAGTTGCGCCTGCGGGATCTCGCCGGGCTGATCGTGATCGATTTCATCGACATGGAAGACCGCCGCAACAATATCGCGGTTGAAAAGCGCATGAAAGACGCGCTGAAAAACGACCGCGCCCGCATTCAGGTTGGCCGCATTTCGGGCTTTGGGTTGATGGAAATGTCGCGCCAGCGTCTGCGCCCGGGCATGTTGGAGGCCTCGACCCAGCCCTGCCCCCATTGCCACGGCACCGGCATCACCCGCTCGAACGATTCCATGAGCCTCGCGATTTTGCGCGAGCTGGAGGAGGAAGGTGCGAAAAACCGTTCCAAAGAGGTGCTGGTGAGCGCGCCGGTCAATGTGGCCAATTACCTGCTCAATGCCAAGCGCGAGCATGTGAGCATGATCGAAAGCCGCTTTGGCCTGTCGGTGCGGGTTGAGAGCGACCCGGCGCTTATTTCGCCCGAATACCGGATCGAGCGCTTCAAAACCGCCACCCGTATCGTGCCGATCCCCGAATCGCTGCCGGTGCTGGATATGAGCGACATGCCGGATTTCGAGGCGGAAGCTGAAACGGAAGTGGAAGTGGAAGCGGAAGCCGCCCCCGAGTCCAGCGAAGAGCAGCCCAAAAAGCGCCGCCGCCGCCGCCGCCGTGGCGGTAAAGGGCGCAGCGAGAATAATGAAAATGGCGAGACCGGGCCCGAAGAGGGTGAAAAAACCCCCGAGGCCCCGGCGGAGGCTGTTGATGAAAATGCTGAAAAGCCCAAGCGCTCGCGCTCGCGCACCCGGCGCCGCCCACAAAATGCTGACGAGACCGGCAGCGGGGCCGAACCCGTAAAAGACAGCCCGGCAGAGGCCGAAGCGGCAGAGCCTGCCCCGGAGGAAAAGCCGAAAAAACGGCGGCGCTCAAGAGCCAAAGCCCCGACGACGGATGCCGCGCCGGTGTCTGAGGAAGCGCCAGAAGCAGCGGCTGAACCCAAGGCTGATGCTGCGCCCAAAGAGGAAGAGAAGCCAAAGAAGCGCAAGCGGGTCACGGCCAAGGCAGCGGCAAGCACAAAGGATGCCGAAGCGATAGCACCGGAGGCCGCCCCCGAGGTGGCACCGGAAGCACCGGTGAGCGATGAGAGCAAGCCGAAAAAACGCGGCTGGTGGTCGCGCAAGCCCAAGGATTAGGCCTTCCCTTCCCCGTGGCAACACGGGGAAGGCACCGGCTTATGCTTTGCGCCGCTCGAACCAGCGCTGTAGCCGCGCAACCCCCTCAACCATATCCGCCGTGGCCCCGGCATAGGAAAACCGCAGGGTTTTATGGCCGCGCCCGGGGTCAAAATCCAACCCCGGGGTCACCGCCACCCCGGCATCGCGCAGAATCTCAGCGGCAAGGATGCGGCTGTCATTGGTCAACTCCGAAACATCGGCATAGATGTAAAACGCACCGTCAGGCGGGGCAAAACGGCCAAACCCGGCCTTGGGCAAGCCATTGATCAGCACCTCACGGTTTTTGGCATAGGTTTGGGCATGGCCCTGCAATTCGCCCTCGCAATCCATCGCCGCCAATGCCGCCACCTGCGAAGCGTGCGACGCACAGATAAACAGGTTCTGGCTCAGCCGCTCGATGCGGCGCACATGGCTTTCGGGCACCACCATCCAGCCCACCCGCCAGCCGGTCATGGAAAAATATTTGGAAAACGAGTTGATGATATAAACCTCGTCACTGATCTCCAGCGCCGAGACCGGCTTGCCCGGCCCAACCCCGTGATAGATTTCATCCGAGATAAAAGCCGTGCCCGTATCGCCGCAGCGCTCGATCAGGGCGCGCAGCTCGGGCTTGCCAAGCATGGTGCCGGTCGGGTTGGCCGGGCTGGCGACCAGCAGCCCGTCCACTTCTGCAATATCATCCGGCACCGGCTGGTAGCGGCTTTGCAGCGTGGTTTCTATGCGCACCGGCTCAAGGCTGAGTGATTTCAATATGTTGCGATAGCTCGGATACCCCGGATCGCCAATCGCCACCCTGTCACCCTGCTCAAACAGGCTGATAAAAGCCAGCAGAAAACCGGCCGAGGAGCCAGCCGTTACCACCACCCGCTCCGGCGCGATTTCCAGCCCGTACCACTGGTGATAAAGCCGGGCGATGCGCGCCCGCAATGCCGGCAGGCCAAGCGCCACCGTATAGCCCAGCGGCCCGGCTTCCATCGCGGCCCGCAACGCCTCTATCGCTTTTTGCGGCGCTCCGCTGCCGGGTTGGCCAACCTCCATATGGATGATATCACGCCCCCTGGCCTCCTCCAGCCGCGCCGCCTCCATCACATCCATCACGATAAACGGGGCGACATCACCACGGGTTGATTTTTTCATCCAAATGCTCCTTACTGCGCCAAACCAGAAAACACCTTTGCGCCTTGCCTGCCAAGATGCATAATTCCAAACCGGAGACCAGCCCATGCGCAGCTTTTTTCTTTCCATCTTCCTGTTGCTCTTTACCGGGCTGGCCTCGGCTCAGAATTTTAGCGATATGACCGAAGCCGAGCGCGACGATTTTGGCGCGGCTGTGCGCGCCTATCTGCTGGAAAACCCCGAAGTGATCATGGAAGCGGTAGCGGTGCTGGAGCAGCGCCAAAACGCGCAAGCCGCACAGAATGACCAGCAGCTGGTGGTGCAATATTACGACCAACTTTTCAATGACGGTTACTCCTATGTGGCTGGCAACCCCGAGGGCAGCCTGCAGATTGTCGAGTTCATCGACTATAAATGCGGCTATTGCAAACGCGCCCATCCCGAGGTGAAAGTGCTGCTGGAAAACAACCCCGATATCCGGCTGGTGATCAAGGAGTTTCCGATTCTCGGCGAGGAGAGCACCCTTGCCACCCGCGCGGCCATTGCGGTGCTGATCAATGACGGCGATGAGATTTATGCCGCCTTCAGCGATGCCCTGATGACCGAAAACGGACCCCTGACCGCCATTACCGTGCCATTGATCGCTGAAAGCGTGGGGGCTGATTCGGCCAAGATGATGGAAATGATTGATTCGCCAATTGTCAGCCAGATGATCCAGGCCAATTATGACCTGGCCCGGCAAATGCAAATTTCCGGCACGCCGACCTTCGTGTTGGAAAACCAGTTGCTGCGCGGCTATGTGCCCCTGGCGCAAATGCAGCAGATTGTTGACGAAGCCCGCGCGGCGCTGAACTAACACGCTTCGACTTTTTGTTGATATACCTTTCATGCCCTGCCAATGAGCGCCATTGTTTCACAATCGCGCCTCACAGGCAGGGCATGATTCAAAATAAAGTCAAAAATATTAACGCTTAAGGCGCCGGGGCATAACTCGGCGCTTTTCGTTTTTGCCTGATGCAGCTATACTGCGGCGAAACTATCTCAACCCGGCCAAACCGGCAGCTAACCCGAGGATGAAAATGGGCACGAAAAAACTGGATTCCGACGTCGAATTTATCAAGGCACTCTCCGAAATACTGCGCGCCAATGATCTGACAGAGATCG
>WFQA01000070.1 GCA_015487255.1 Paracoccaceae bacterium
ATATCGCGGCCCGATTTCAGGATCAGCGAGGGGTTGGTGGTCACCCCGTCCACCATGCCGGTGTCGTTCAGTTCCGCGATGGCGTCGATATCAGCCGTATCCACAAAAAATTTCATGCCCATGTTCCGTTTATTATGCGCTCCCCGTGAGCGGGTTCGCTATACCATATCGCAAGGATTCGCTGGATGGAAGCCAACATGACGCAGGCAAATGATTTTATCGAGGGTGAAGCGGTGGCGGTGCTGACAACCGAGCCGGTGCATCAGTTGTTTGATTACCGCGCCCCGGCGGGCGGTGTGCATATCGGCGACTTGGTCAAAGTGCCGCTTGGCCCGCGCCGGGTGCTGGGGGTGGTCTGGGGCAAGGGCACCGGGTTTGAGCCGGCCAAGCTGCGCGAGATTGCCATGGTGGCTGATCACGCCCCCTTGTCGGCTGATTTCATCACCTTCCTCACCAAGGTGGCGGATTATAACGTCGCCCCGCTCAGCGCGGTTTTGCGCCTTGCCACCCGCGCGCCGGGCCTGCTCGACCCGCCCGCCAAAAGGAAACTCATATCCCTGACCGAGCGGCAGCCAGGCAAGATGACCCCGGCGCGGCAGCGGGTGATCGGTTTCCTCAGGGGAGAGGGTGGCCGCCCCTTTGCCCCTGCCGAGCTGGCGCAGTTTGCCGGGGTCTCGCCCGGCGTGATCACCGGGCTGATCAAGCAAGGGGTGCTGCTAGTGCAAGACGCCCCACGCGACCCGCCCTACCCGAGGCTAAACCCGACCCACCCCGGCAAGCCACTATCCGATCTGCAAGCCAAGGCGGCGGCGGCGCTGCGCCATGCGGTGCAAAGCCGCCGCTACAATACCACCTTGCTGAAGGGGGTTACCGGCTCGGGCAAGACCGAGGTTTATCTCGAAGCGCTGGCCGAGATGCTGGTGCAAGGCCGTCAGGGGCTGGTGCTGCTGCCCGAAATCGCGTTGACGGTGGATTTTCTTGGCCGGCTGGAGGCCCGGTTCGGCGCGCGGCCCGCCGAGTGGCATTCGGGGGCGACGATCTCCGAGCGCCGCCGCTGCTGGCGCGCGGTGGCCAGTGGCGAGGCACAACTGGTGGTCGGGGCGCGCTCGGCGCTGTTTTTACCGTTTCAGGACCTCGGGCTTATTGTGGTCGATGAGGAGCATGACGGCTCCTACAAACAAGAAGAAGGAGTTTATTACCATGCGCGGGATATGGCGGTGCTGCGCGCCTCATTCACCGGGGCATCGGTGGTGCTGGCCTCTGCCACGCCTAGCCTTGAAACATGGGCCAATGCGGATGCGGGCAAATACACCCGGCTAGACCTGCCCGAGCGCTTTGGCACCGCAAAATTGCCGGAAATGGCCGCGATCGACATGCGCAGCGAAGTGATGCAGCCCAATAGCTGGATCTCCCCCACCCTGCGGGATGAAATGCGCAAAGCCTACGCGGCGGGCAGCCAATCGCTGCTGTTTTTGAACCGGCGCGGCTATGCCCCGCTTACACTTTGCCGGGCCTGCGGCGAGCAGGTTGGCTGCGAGAGTTGCGACGCCCGCATGGTTGAGCACAAGTTCCAGAACCGCCTGATCTGCCACCAATGCGGCGCGTGGCGGACCATCCCCGAAACCTGCCCGTCTTGCGAGGTAACCGGCAAGATGACCGCCATCGGCCCCGGTGTCGAACGCATCGCCGAAGAGGTGGCGGAGGTGTTTCCCGAAGCACGGGTGGAGATATTGTCCTCTGATCTGTCGGACAGCGCAAGGGGGCTGAAAGAACGGATTGGGGCGATTGCGGCGGGAGAGGCGGATATCATCATCGGCACGCAGATGGTGGCCAAGGGGCATAACTTTCCGCACCTGACGCTGGTGGGGGTGATCGATGCCGACCTTGGGCTGCAAGGCGGAGATTTGCGGGCGGCGGAGAAGAGTTTTCAACTGATCAGGCAGGTCGCGGGCCGCGCCGGGCGGGCCGAAAAGCCGGGGCGGGCCTTGCTGCAAAGTTTTCAGCCCAGCCATCCGGTGATCGAGGCGATCCTGTCTGGCGATGAGGAGGCTTTCTGGCGCACCGAGGCCAAGGCACGGCTTGAAGCCGAGGCCCCGCCCTATGGCCGCATGGCCGGTGTTATCGTCTCTGGCCCCAAGCAGGATCAGGTATTTGAAATCGCCACCCGGCTTGCGCGCAATGCAGCCCCTCTCTTTGCCATCAACGCCCAGCTTTTTGGCCCCGCCGCCGCCCCGATCTCCAAGATCAGAGACCGCTACCGCGTGCGCCTGCTGGTCAAAACCGCCAAGGGCGCGCCTTTGCAACGCGCCCTGCGCCAATGGGTGCGCCCAATCAAACGCCCCCCCAACCTGCGCATAAAGCTGGATATCGACCCACAAACTTTTTTTTAAGTTTTGCCCCTGCCGAGCCCCAGGCGAGGCACGCGCACGGCGAGGGGGGCAAACAGGGGCGCAGCTCCGCCTTTGCTCCCCGAGCCGGGCGCGCGCGGCGGCGCTGCAGTAAAATTCGCTGACCTTCCGGCAAGCTTGCCTTTTCCTCCCGGAGGCTAAAGCCCCCGTCGGAAAAGGCACTTTATCAGCAAAGCTGAACAGTGTCTGGCGACGACGAAAGCCTCGCTGCGCTCGGCGGTCTGTTTGGCTAATGTGGCGCTTCAATCCATGAATCAGAAATATTTCGCCCGACATCACGCCCGATTCTAGCCAAGAGCCAAAAACAACGCTATGAGGGAAGAAAAACAAAAGGTCTAAAATGAGCAGCCACCCCGATATCATCCCGCAGCCCGGGATCATGCAGATCTCTCCATATGTGGCGGGCAAAAGCACCGCTCAGGGAGGTAATCGTGTCACCAAGCTCTCCAGCAACGAAAACCCGCTGGGGCCTAGCCCAGCGGCCAAGGCGGCTTATATCGAAGCTGCCGGCACGCTGGAAACCTACCCCAGCTCCGATCACGCCCCCCTGCGCATGGCCATTGCCACTGCGCATGGGCTGGACGCCAGCCGCATCATCTGCGGGGCCGGCTCGGATGAGATCATTGCCTTTTTGTGCAACACCTATGCCGGAGTTGGTGATGAGGTGCTTTATACCGAGCACGGGTTTTCGATGTATGCGATTTCGGCCCAAGCGGCCGGAGCAACCCCGGTGGCAGCCCCCGAAACAAATCGCCATGCCGATGTAGACGCGCTTTTGGCCGCCTGCACCAAACATACCAAGCTGGTTTTTCTGGCCAATCCCAACAATCCAACCGGCACCATGATCCCGCATTCCGAGATCACGCGCCTTGCTGAAAACCTGCCCCCACAAGCGCTGTTGGTGCTCGATGGTGCCTATGCCGAATTCATCGAGGGTTTTGATGGCCACGCCTCCCTGGTGGAAACCCGTGACAATGTGGTGATGACCCGCACGTTTTCCAAAATCTACGGCCTTGGCGGGGCGCGCATTGGCTGGGG
>WFQA01000071.1 GCA_015487255.1 Paracoccaceae bacterium
GCCCCAGCGCGCCATCCATCATGATCGCAGCAATGCGCCCGCCAAGCTTGAGCTGGTCAATCAACGCCTGAGGCACCTCGCCCACCCCGCCCTCGATGATGATCACATCATAAGGCCCGTGTTTGGGCGCACCTGCCTGCAACGGGCCGGTCTCGACAATTGCGTTATCCACACCATGCGCGGCAAGCAGGGTCTCTGCCTCCCGGGCCATGCTTTCATCTTCCTCCAGCGCAATCACCGCCTCGGCCAGATGCGCCACCAGCGCTGCAGAAAGCCCAAGCCCGGCCCCGACATCAAGCACCAGTTCATTGGGCTGTATCGCCAGCGCATCAAGCATTTTACCCATCACCCTGGCATCCAGCACCACCCGCCCGGCACCCAGCGGCAGGTGGTCGCCAATATAGGCAACCTCACGCAGCGCCTCGGGCACATAATCCTCGCGCGGCACGCTGAGCATGGCTTCGATTATCGGATAGAGGGTCACATCGGACGGGCGGACCTGACAATCCACCATGGTTTCACGCAGGCTTGCAAAATCTGTCATCGGATACGCCTCTTTGCCGGTTGTTTGCCCTTTATTGCCACAATCGGCTGAAGGGGGCAACCGCCCATGCACCTGTAAATCTGTCCTGCGTTGTGATGGCAATAGCGCCCCATATTGGGTATAAAAGACCGTGTCGTAGTATCATCCGGCTTTGCCCGGCTTCAACCCACAGGGCCAACATGCCCTCCTCTGTAGACATGTCATACATAACATGTCCATACAGGAGGGTATCGAAAACCAGTTAACATCCTCCATCATCCCGACACGACGGTGGCACCTCATCAAATACCCCAACTGTAAAAAATCGCCATCCCGTAGCCATCCCGTAGGGTGCGTGGTCTCCACGCACCACCCAGCCACAATCAAAAATTTACCCCGCACAGCAGGATAATTTCGCCACATCCTTTTCAAAGGTCTGCGCGGCCAGCTTCAGCCCCTCAACCGTGGTCAGATAAGGAAAGATCATCGCGCCAAGCGCCTCATAGCTCATGTCCATTTTCAAGGCCATGGCGGCGGTCTGGATGCTATCAGCTCCCTCGGGGGCAACAATATGCGCGCCAAGCAGTTTTTTGCTGCTTTTTTCGGCCACCAGCTTGATCAGGCCGCGGGTATCGCGCGCGGCCAGGGCGCGCGGCACATTGGCCAGATCCAGCACGGATACCACGGTTTCAATACCTTGGTCCTTGGCCGCCGCCTCGGTCAGCCCAACACTGGCCACCTGCGGGTCGCTAAAAACTACTGCGGGCATGGTGCTGTTATCATAATCCGGCGCGCCGGCTCCAACGGCGTTTTGCGCGGCCAGCCTGGCCCCGTGAGCCGCCATATAGACAAACTGGTCACGCCCGGTCACATCCCCCGCCGCATAAATATCCTTATGGCTGGTCATCATTTTGCCATCCACCAAAACCCCGCCATGCGCATCGGTCTTAACCCCCGCCACACCCAGATCAAGGCTGGCTGAATTGGGCGCGCGGCCAGTAGCAAGCAGCAGGCGCTCAGCGGTAATATCGATCGGCTGGCCATTTTGGCGGGCTTGCAGGGTCACCTGCCCGGCGGCCTCGCTCACACTTTCATAGCTCAACCCTTTCAGCACCTCGATCCCCTCAGCCTCAAAAGCTTCGGTCAGGGCCGCGCTGACCTCCGGCTCAGCCTCGGGCAGCAGCCCGTGGCGGGTGACGATGGTAACCTTGCTGCCGGCCCGGGCAAAAATCTGCGCCATCTCCACCCCGATATAGCCGCCACCCATGATCATCATGGTTGCCGGCAGCGCGGCAAGCTGCAAGGCCGAGGTGCTGTCAAGCCAGCGCACCCCGGCAAGCCCGTCAAGCTTTGGCACCCGCACATGTGAGCCGGTGGCGATAATGATCTTGCCCGCCTCGATGATTTGGCCATCAACCAGCAGCCCCCCACCAGCCTGAAACACAGCCTTGCCCTCGACGTAATCAACCAACGGGTAATTTGGCAAAACATCCTCGTATTTCGCCCCGCGCAGCTCATCAACCAGCGCCTGTTTTTGCGCCACTATGGCGGCCCAGTTGATAACTTTGGCGCTGGCCTCCACCCCGTCAAACCGGGTGGCGGCCCTGGCAGCGTGGGTTATTTCCACCGCCCTGATCATCGCCTTTGACGGCACACAGCCCACATTCACACAAGTGCCACCAATGGTGCCATGGCCGATCAGCGCCACTTTGGCCCCAAGATCAGCCGCAGTAATGGCAGCAGAAAACCCGGCCGAACCCGCGCCGATAACCGCCAGATCATATTTGCCACTATGGGAGGTATCAGCCATTCTCTTGCTCCAGCCTACGCATTTTAAGCCGCTTTTGCCGCTTGACCAGCGCATAAATCGTCAGCAGCAAAAACCCCGCCAAGGCCGGGTAAAGCCCGTAATCCAGATAACCAACCACCGCCGAAAGGCCCAAAAACCCAAACAGCAGCACCAGGGCCGGTGAAAAGCAGCCAATGGCAAAAATCACCGAGCCTATAATCCCGGTTTTAAGCATCTTTTTATCGTTCATCATTCAGCTCCCCAGCTCTATTACCGTGCTTTCATAACCCACCGCCGTGGTGGCAGAAATGATGGCATCAACCGAGGTCAGCTCATCATCAAAAACCACCAGCGCAGTGCGCGCTTCCAGATCGGTTTTTATACTCTCGATCCCCTCCAGCTCATTGATCGCGGCTTCAACGATAAACGGGCAGGAGGCGCAAAACATACCCGGCACCGAGAGGTTTACGGTTTGAATGGCCGCCATTAATGGCGAGGCCATCATCATGCAGGCCAAAGCCAGCGCGGATATTTTCTTCATGGTATTTCCTTTTTTCATAGTCCAAGCAAAATGGGGGCCACCACTGGCGCGATCCATGTCCAGAAAGTCGCGGTTGTGATCAATATGGCGGACCCCCAAAGCGAAAATTTGATAAGCCGGTTGGGCAGGGGCCGGGCGCAAACCGTGCCGTCTGCGCATTTTGGCTTGCGGTAAACCAGCCAGAAACCATAAGCCAGAAACCCGGCAGAAACCGTCACAAATATCGGTTTATAAGGGGCAAGCGAGGTCAGGGTGCCGATCCATGCCCCCGAGATACCAAGGCTAAACAGCACCAATGGCAGGATGCAACACCCCGCCGCGCCAAAAGCCGCCAGCGCCCCGCCCCCGGTCATCCAGCGCATCTTTCTGCGCTCGTCAGGCGCTTGTTGCACAGCGGCCTCGGGCATTTCACTTTCCAGCGTCATATTTTCCTCGCGTAATTCCTGATTTTGGCTAATATGCGATCTGTAGCCACTACAGATGCAAGGATTATTTCCATGGCCAAGATCACAGATTCGCGAGGATATGCGATTGGCGAGATGTCAAAACTGACCGGGGTGAATATCGAAACCATCCGCTATTATGAGCGTATCGGGCTGATGCC
>WFQA01000072.1 GCA_015487255.1 Paracoccaceae bacterium
GAGGCGGCGCGCATCTCCGCATTTGCCGCTGCCGGTGTGGCCTCCACATGCACCAGCATTTCATCCATCCGCCCGTCGCGGCGCAGCTCGATCTGGAAATGCGGGGCCAGGCCATCCACCACCATGATCTGCTCCTCGATCTGGGTCGGAAACACATTAACCCCGCGCAGGATGATCATGTCATCACTGCGCCCGGTTATCTTTTGCATCCGCCGCATGCTGCGCGCCGAGCCGGGCAAAAGCCGGGTCAGATCGCGGGTGCGATAGCGGATGATCGGCAGCCCCTCCTTGGTCAGGGTGGTGAAAACCAGCTCGCCCTTTTCACCATCCGCCACCACTTCACCGGTTTCGGGGTTGATGATCTCGGGATAAAAGTGATCCTCCCAGATGTGCAGCCCGTCCTTGGTTTCCACACATTCATTGGCCACCCCCGGTCCCATCACCTCGGAAAGTCCGTAAATATCCACCGCATGCATGTCAAAGGCGCTTTCGACCTCGGCGCGCATGGCGTTTGTCCATGGTTCGGCACCAAATATGCCCACCTGAAGGCTGCTCTCGCGCGGGTCACGGCCCTGTGCACGGTATTCATCCAGAATCGACAGCATGTATGAGGGTGTCACCATGATCGTGCTGGCTCCGAATTCCTCGATCAGCCGCACCTGCCGCGGGGTCATGCCGCCCGAAACCGGCACCACGGTGCAGCCCAGCCGCTCGGCGCCGTAATGCGCCCCCAGGCCGCCGGTAAACAGCCCGTAGCCATAGGCGATATGCACCACATCACCGGGGCGGGTGCCGCTGGCTCTGAGCGAGCGCGCAACCAGATCGGCCCAGGTGGAAATATCGCGCTTGGTATAGCCCACCACCGTTGGCTGCCCGGTGGTGCCGGAGGAGGCATGCACCCGCGCGATCTGCTCACGCGGCACGGCAAACATGCCAAACGGATAATTATCGCGCAGATCCTGCTTGACGGTGAAGGGGAATTTCACGATATCCGCCAGCGACTTCAGATCATCCGGATGCACCCCTGCCGCCTCGAACTTGGCCTTGTAAAACGGCACGTTATCATAGGCGTGGCGCAGCGACCATTGCATCCGCTTAAGCTGCAACGCCTGAATCTCATCCAGCGAGGCAATTTCGATCGGCTCCAGATCGCTGCGCGCCGGGGTTAAATCCTTCATCTTTCATCCTCTTCAAAATGCTGGCCCCGGATCACCCTTGAGCCGCCACGAAACTCCGCGATCAACGCACCGTTTTGGTTGGTGACCTTCACATCATAAACCCCCGAGCGCCCGGCCCGCGCCCGCTCAACCGCCGTGGCGGTCAGCACATCATCCTTAAACGCCGGTGCGAGGTAGGTGATGCTGTTATGCTGCGCCACCGCCACCTGATTGTAGGCATTGCACGCCAGCGCAAAAGCGCTATCGGCCAGCGCGTAGCTGACCCCGCCATGGCAGGTGCCATGCCCGTTGCAATGCTGCGCCCCGAGCCGCATGGAAACCGTGGCCTGCCCCGGCCCGATATGCTCGCAGACCATGCCAAACCAGCGCGAGGCCTCATCCGCCCCCCACATCACATCACGCACCCGCTCGGCACGCTCCTGCGCGGAAATTCTGGCCATTTTGGCACTCCCCATGCTTTTTTCCCACTTTACATAAGCCGACCACGCGGTCAATAAAGTGTTTCCGGTTCAAACACAAAAATCATCGCAATTTGCGTTTGAGCGGAGCGAAAGGCAGCTAATTGCGATTCCACCATCACCGGAAACGCTATAGTATCTGCAAAAAGGGAGCCGCCATGCCAAGCGTTATCACCGAGCGTATCGGAGACATCCTCCATGTCACCATCGACAATCCGCCGGTCAATGCAACCTCGCAACCGGTGCGCGAAGGGCTGATGCAGGCTGTGGCGCAGGCCCGCTCCGCCCGTGCCGTGCTTTTGCGAGGCAAGGGGGCAAACTTTATCGCTGGTGGCGACATGGCCGAGTTTGACCAGCCCCCAAAAGCCCCCGACCTGCCCGATGTGGTTGCCGCCATCGAAGCAAGCCCCGCCTCGTGGATCGCACTGCTGCATGGCGCCGTTCTTGGCGGGGGCCTTGAGATCGCACTGGGCTGCAGCCACCGGATAGCGCAAACCAACACCCGTTTTGCCCTGCCGGAGGTCAATATCGGCCTGATCCCCGGCGCAGGCGGCTCCCAGCGCCTGCCGAGGCTGGTCGGGTTTGAGCTGGCTTGCGAGATGGCCACCAGCGGTAAAATGGTCAACGCCGAAGCCTTCCTGAAAGCCGGTGGTCTCGATCAGATCTCCGATGATCCGGAAGCCGCCGCGCAAGCGCTCATCGCCAACCTGCCGCCCCGCCCCGCCCCGATCAGCGCCCGCCCTCGCCCCAAGGCCGACCCGGCATATATCGCCGCCACCCGCGCACGGCTCACCAAAGGTGCAAAAGCCCCGCCGCATAATCTCGACGCTCTGATCTGGGCCAGCAAAACCGATTTTTCCAAGGGCCAGCCCCGCGAGCGCGCCCTGCACCTGAAGCTGCGCCAATCAACTGAGTCCAAAGCCCTGCGCCATGCGTTTTTTGCCGAGCGGGCCGCTGCCAGGCCCGAGGCTATCAGTGGAGCCAGCCCGTTTGCTGTCGAGCGTGTCGCCATTGCCGGAGCCGGGCTGATGGGGGCAGGCATTGCTGCATCCATGCTGTTGGCGGGCCTCGATGTGGTGCTGCTGGAAGCCAGCGAGGCCGCAGCAGAGGCCGGGCGCAACCGGGTTTTGTCCATCCTTGATGGCGCGGTAAAACGCGGCAAGCTAGACGCATCCAAATTGGTGGGTCTGGCCGAAAACCTGACCTCAACCACCGATTATAGCGCCGCCAAAAAGGCCGATCTCGGACTGGAGGCGGTGTTTGAGGATATGGAGGTCAAACGCGCGGTCATGGCCAGGCTCGCCACCAGCCTCGGCCCCGATGCGCTGTTGGCCAGCAACACATCCTACCTTGACCCAAACCTTATTTTCAGCGCTATCCCCAACCCTTCCCGCTGCCTGGGGCTGCATTTTTTCTCCCCGGCCCATATCATGAAACTGGTCGAGGTGATCACCCTTGAAACCACGTCAAAAACCACCCTCGCCACCGGCTTTGCCCTTGCCAAACGGCTGAAGAAATCCCCCGTTCTCAGCGGGGTTTGTGACGGTTTCATCGGCAACCGCATGCTCTCAGCCTACCGCCGCGCGGCGGATTACCTGCTGGCCGACGGGGCCATGCCCGCACAAATCGACGCCGCCATGCGCGGCTTTGGCATGCCGATGGGACCATACGAGTTACAGGACCTGACCGGGTTACAAATCGCCTTTGCCAACCGCCAGCGGCAAATGGCCAGCCGCCCAGCCAGCGAGCGCTACATCAATTTTGCTGACCAGCTTGTGGAGATGGGCCGCTTGGGCCAGCGCACGGGCAAGGGCTGGTATCGCTATGAAGGCAACCGCATACCGCAGGAGGACCCCGAGGTCTCGGCCCTGATCCGGGCAGGGGCGGATAACCGCTTTCAGTTTACCGACCAGCAGATCACCGAGCGCCTGCTGGCCGCCCTGATCAACGAGGGCGCGTGCATATTGGACGAGGGCATCGCTGCCAGCGCCGATGATATCGACGTGGTGCAGATGCTCGGCTACGGCTTCCCGCGCTGGCGGGGCGGCCCGATGCATTATGGCAACACCCTGCCCAACCTGCCCGAGATGGTGCGGGCGCTGGCCAGCCAAAGCCCCGGCTCATGGCAACTGGCCCAAAAATTCAAAGGATAACCCCATGCTTAACCTGCATTCCTTCGCCGCTGGCCGCTGGATCGCCCCCGATGGTGCCGCCCGTGCGATCCATTCCGCCATCACCTCCGAGCAGATCGCGCAAGCGGGCAGCCGGCTTGACACCGCCGCCATGCTGGATTTTGCCCGCAACACCGGCGGCCCCGCCTTGCGCAAGCTCAGCTTTCATGACCGCGCGCGTCGGCTGAAAGCCCTGGCCCTGCACCTGAAAGCCCATAAAAACCCGCTTTATGAGCTGAGCTACATGACCGGGGCTACCCATGCCGACAGCCAGATAGACATTGATGGCGGCATCACCACCATGCTGGTTTTTGCCTCCAAGGGGCGGCGGGAGCTGCCCGATGCGCAGGTTTATCTTGATGGTGATCTGGAGCAGCTTTCACGGAATGGCAGTTTCATGGGCCAGCATATCTGCACCCCCCTGCTTGGGGCGGCGGTGCATATCAACGCTTATAACTTTCCGGTCTGGGGCATGCTGGAAAAACTCGCCCCCACCCTGCTGGCCGGGGTTCCGGCGATCATAAAACCCGCCACCTCCACCGCCCATCTGGCGGAGGCGGCGTTTCGCATCATGCTGGAAAGCGGTATTTTCCCCAAAGGGGCGATGCAGTTCATCGCCGGTGGATCGGGGGATTTGCTGGCGCGACTGGATGGGCAGGATGTGGTGGCCTTCACCGGCTCTGCCGAGACCGCGCTGAAGCTGCGCTCCGCCCCGAACCTGCTGCAAAACGCCACCCGTTTTACGGCTGAGCAAGACAGTCTGAATGCCTCCATTCTTGGCCCGGACGCCAAGCCGCACACGCCGGAATTTGAGCTGTTCATCAATGAGGCTTACCGCGAGATCACCACCAAGGCCGGGCAAAAATGCACCGCCATCCGCCGGATCATCGCGCCGGAAGCATTGGTTGAACCGGTGATCGTGGCGCTGTCTGCACGGCTGGCCGGGGTGAAAATCGGCGACCCTGCGGCGCGGGATACCACCATGGGCGCATTGGTTTCCCAAAGCCAGCGCGCAGATGTGCAGGCGCGCATAAAGCTGATCAGCCAGGAGGCGCGGCGGGTTTATGGCGAGGATAAGCCCCCCCTGTCAAAAGGCGCGTTCATGACCCCGCAGCTTTTTCACTGCGCTGATCCGGATATGGCCAAAGCCGTGCATGAGGTCGAGGCCTTTGGCCCGGTCTCCACCATCATGCCCTACCGCGACCTGCCCCATGCGGCGGCGCTGGCCAATCGCGGCGGCGGCTCGCTGGTGGCTTCCGTTATCACCCACGACCCCGAGGTGGCCAGCCGGTTGGCGATGGGCATCGCGGCCCATCACGGGCGGCTTTATTTCAACGACCGCGATTCAATGGGCGAGGCCACCGGCCACGGCGCGCCCCTGCCGCATCTGGTGCATGGTGGCCCGGGCCGGGCTGGCGGCGGCGAGGAGATGGGCGGCATTCGCGGGGTGATGCACTATATGCAACGCACCGCCGTGCAAGGCTCGCCGCGCCTGCTCAGCGCCATCGGCCAGACATGGCTGCCCGGCGCACCGGTGGTGAAGGCGGCCACCCACCCGTTTCGCCATCATTTCGAGGAACTACAGCTCGGCCAGACCCTCACCACCAAACCTCGCAAGATCACGCTGGAGGATATCGAACATTTCGCCCATTTCACCGGCGATACATTTTATGCCCATATGGATGAGGAAGCGGCCAAGGCCAACCCGTTTTTCCCCGGCCGCGTGGCGCATGGCTACCTGTTGCTTTCCTTTGCCGCCGGGCTGTTTGTTGAGCCAGATCCCGGCCCGGTGCTGGCCAATACCGGGCTGAACGCCCTCAGCTTTCAAAAGCCCGTCAGCCCCGATGACAGCCTCACCGCCGAGCTTACAGTAAAGCGCAAAACCAAACGCACCGATGAATATGGCGAAGTGCGCTGGCATGTGCGGCTGAGCAACCAGGAAGGGGAAACCGTCGCCACTTACGCACTCCTCACCATGGTGGCCTATAATCCTGCAAAAACGTGATGTAACAGAGCGGGGGTAAATGCGGAGCGCCCCGACCGAAGGGAGGATTTTTCGCAGGGGGGTCAATCCCCCCAAGGAAAATTCCCCGGCTGCTGCTACGCGCCTTCCTCAAATCTCTCGCCCAATGTTTGGCGCAGCCCCTCGCGCACGATTTCCCCTGCCGCTCTGGCCAAATCCTTACGGTCAGCAAAATCCGTGGCCTTGAGCGGCTCATGATAGGTCACCCGCACCCGCCCCCCCGGCGAAAGCCCCATAACCACCTTGGCATGCTCGCCAAAGCCCATCTCCCCCCAGCAGCCATAAAACCGCTTGTCCCGGCCTTTTGCTGGAAAATATGTCACCGTCACCGGCTGCACCCAGACCAGATCACGCAATTCCTCTGTATGAAACACGCTGAACAGGGTTGATTTGAAGGGTAATACCCGCAGCCCGTCAGTAGTGGTCGCCTCGGGAAAAAAGCACAGCTTGTCCCCCCCTTCTATCCGCGCTGCCAGTTGCGCCTGCTGGCGTTTGGATTCGCTGGCGCGGCGCTCGATAAACAATGTGCCGGTCATGCGCGCCAGCCAGCCGATCACCGGCCAGCGGGCCA
>WFQA01000073.1 GCA_015487255.1 Paracoccaceae bacterium
CGTGATCAAGCTGGGTGCCTTGCCGGATGCGCCGCTGGGCGTGGCGGTATCCGGTGGCGGAGATTCAGTGGCGCTGCTGCTGTTGCTGCACCGGGCCGGATATGATCTGAAGGTCGCAACCGTGGATCACCGCTTGCGCCCCGAGGCGGCGAATGAGGCCGCCGGGGTGGCAAGGCTTTGTGCTGAACTCAATGTGCCACACGAGATTTTGCGCTGGCACCATGCTGGCATTACCGGAAACCTGCAAAAAGCCGCCCGCGAGGCGCGCCGTGATCTGCTGGCAGGCTGGGCGAGGGCGCAGGGGTTGCGCGATATCGTGCTTGGCCACACGCTGGATGATCAGGGTGAGACGGTGCTGTTGCGCCTGGCCCGTGGCTCGGGGGTGGATGGCCTGTCGGGCATGGCAGAGAGGCGTTGTGCGGGCGGGCTGTGCTGGCACCGGCCCCTGCTTGGGGTGCGGCGGCAGGATTTGCGGGCTTTTTTGCGGCAGCGGGGCGTTGGCTGGGTCGAGGACCCAGGCAATGAGGACAGGCGCTATGACCGGGTAAAGATGCGCCAGGCGCTGCAGGTTCTGGCCCCGCTGGGGATAGACAATATACGACTGGCCGAGATGGCCACCCATATGCGCCGGGCGCGCATGGCGCTGGAGCAGATGGTGCTGGAACTGGCGCGGCGCTCTGTGGTGATCTCTGAAGCGGGTGAATTGCGGTTGGCGGGTTTTGAGGCGGCCCCGCGCGAAGTGCAGCTCAGGCTGCTGGCGGCGGCGCTGGGCTGGGTGGCCAGCGCCACCTATCGGCCAAGATTTGCCGCGCTGGAAGCGCTGCTGGAGTGCTGCCTTTCGGAGAATGATTTTGGCCGCACCCTGCATGGCTGCGTGATATCGCGTCGCAAAAACGCAATTGTGATCAACCGCGAGCCTGCCGCCACCCCGCCGCCCGGCCCGGTGCCGGAAATCTGGGACGGGCGCTGGGAAACGGGCCGGAACCTGCCCGAAAACCTGCGGATTAGGGCTTTGGGCGAAGATGGGTTACAATACTGCATCAACTGGCGTGATTCGGGGCATAGTCGTGCCGCGCTGCTGGCCAGCCCGTCATTTTGGCGCGATGGTCAGATTTATGCCGCCCCGATGGCAGGTTTTGGTCATATTGAAGGGGTAAAACTGCGCGCTGGTGAAAAAGGTTTTTATGCGGCGCTTATAACGCATTGAATATGGCGAAAAACTCCCTATTTATGAGCACAAAGACACTGCTGAGCAGCCGGTAAGGAGAATCGACTTGGGCAATACAAAAAATCTCGCGTTTTGGCTGGTGCTGCTGGTGCTGATGATTGCGCTTTATAATATCTTCAGTTCGGGCATGGCGCCGGGGGCGTCACAACCGGTGCATTACTCCGAGTTTCTCAATCAGGTCGAGGATGGGCGGGTCACCATGGTGAGTATTGACGGGGAGAACGTGACCTATCAAACCACCGCCGGCACGTTTACAACCGTGCAGCCCACCGGCACCAACGACATTCTGATCCCGATGCTGCAAGAAGCCGGGGTTGATTTTCAGGCGGAATCACAGGAGCAGTCAACGCTCTCAGCGATCCTGATCAGCTTTTTGCCGTTTATACTGCTGATCGGTGTGTGGATTTATTTCATGAACCGCATGCAGGGCGGCGGTAAGGGCGGGGCGATGAGCTTTGGCAAATCCCGCGCCAAAATGCTGACAGAACGCTCCGGCAAGGTGACCTTCTCTGACGTGGCGGGCATTGACGAGGCCAAAGAAGAGCTGGAAGAGATTGTCGAGTTTTTGCAAGACCCGCAAAAATTCAGCCGCCTGGGTGGCAAAATCCCCAAAGGGGCGTTGCTGGTTGGCCCGCCGGGCACCGGCAAAACCCTGCTGGCCCGCGCGATTGCCGGTGAGGCGGGTGTGCCTTTCTTTGCTATTTCCGGCTCGGATTTTGTTGAAATGTTTGTGGGTGTTGGTGCCTCGCGGGTGCGCGACATGTTTGAGCAGGCCAAGAAAAACGCGCCATGCATCGTGTTTATTGACGAAATCGACGCTGTTGGCCGCCATCGTGGCTCCGGCGTGGGCGGCGGCAATGACGAGCGCGAGCAGACCCTGAACCAGCTTTTGGTCGAGATGGACGGGTTTGAGGCCAATGAGGGCGTAATTCTGCTGGCGGCAACCAACCGGGCTGATGTGCTTGACAAGGCGCTGCTGCGCCCGGGCCGGTTTGACCGGCAGATCCATGTGCCAAACCCAGATATCAACGGGCGCAAGAAAATTCTCGATATCCATTCGCGCAAAATTCCGCTTGGGCCGGATGTGGACCTGCGGATCATTGCCCGCGGCACGCCGGGGTTCTCCGGGGCTGATCTGGCCAACCTGGTCAACGAGGCGGCGCTGACGGCGGCGCGCACCGGCAAGCGCTATGTGACCATGGAGGATTTTGAATTCGCCAAGGATAAGGTGATGATGGGGGCCGAGCGGCGCTCGATGGTGCTGACCGAAGAGCAAAAGGAAATGACGGCGTATCACGAATCCGGCCATGCGATTGTCGGGATCAAGCTGCCGAAATGCGACCCGGTTTATAAGGCCACGATCATTCCGCGCGGCGGTGCACTTGGCATGGTGATGAGCCTGCCCGAGATGGACCAGCTCAACTATTTCAAGGATCAGGTCACCCAGAAGATCGCCATGGGCATGGCCGGGAAAGCCGCTGAAATTATTAAATACGGTGAAGAGCGGGTCTCCAACGGGCCGTCGGGGGATATTCAGCAAGTATCGGCATTGGCCCGGGCGATGGTTTTGCGCTGGGGGATGTCGGATGCGGTTGGCAATATTGACTATCAGGCAGCGCATGAGGGATATACCGGCAGTGCCGGCGGGCTTTCGATTTCGGAGGCAACACAGGAGCTGATCGAGACAGAGGTGAAGCGGCTGGTTGATGATGGCTATCAGACAGCGCGCAAAATCATTCTGGAAAACAAGGAAGAGTTCGAGCGGCTGGCGCAGGGCCTGCTGGAATACGAGACCCTGACCGGTGACGAGATTCAGCGAGTGATGCGCGGCGAGCCGCCGTTGAAAATGGATGATGACGATAGCGGCCCTGCCAGTGATGATTCCGGCTCGATCACCGCGATTCCAAAAGCC
>WFQA01000074.1 GCA_015487255.1 Paracoccaceae bacterium
AAGCCGCGGAAATCTCTGCGATCCTCAAGGACCAGATCAAGAATTTTGGTGCTGAGGCTGAAGTCGCTGAAGTGGGGCGTGTGCTGTCAGTTGGTGACGGTATCGCGCGTGTATATGGGTTGGACAATGTTCAGGCCGGTGAAATGGTTGAATTCCCCGGTGGTATCCGCGGGATGGCGCTGAACCTCGAGACCGACAATGTCGGTATCGTGATTTTCGGCTCGGACCGTGACATTAAAGAAGGTGACACCGTCAAGCGGACCAACGCGATTGTGGACGTGCCGGTGGGTGATGAGCTGCTCGGCCGTGTGGTCGATGGGCTTGGCAACCCGATTGATGGCAAAGGCCCGCTCAAAACCAAAAAACGCGCGGTGGCCGATGTGAAAGCCCCCGGCATTATCCCGCGTAAATCGGTGCACGAGCCGATGGCGACCGGGCTTAAATCGGTTGATGCGCTCATTCCCGTGGGCCGTGGCCAGCGCGAGTTGATCATTGGTGACCGCCAGACCGGTAAATCGGCGGTGGCGCTGGATGCGGTGCTGAACCAAAAAGCCTATAACGACGCCGCAGGCGATGACGAGGGCAAAAAGCTTTACTGCGTTTATGTGGCGATCGGGCAAAAGCGCTCGACCGTGGCACAATTGGTGCGCAAGCTGGAAGAAAACGGCGCGATGGAATATTCCATCGTGGTGGCGGCCACCGCCTCTGACCCTGCCCCTTTGCAGTTTCTCGCGCCTTATTGCGCCACGTCGATGGCCGAGCATTTTCGCGATAATGGCCGCCATGCGCTGATCATCTATGATGACCTTTCCAAGCAGGCGGTGGCGTATCGCCAGATGTCCTTGCTGCTGCGCCGCCCGCCGGGCCGCGAAGCCTATCCGGGCGATGTTTTCTACCTTCACTCCCGTTTGCTTGAGCGCTCCTCAAAGCTGAATGCGGATTATGGTTCCGGCTCGCTGACGGCGCTGCCGATAATTGAAACCCAGGGCGGCGATGTGTCGGCCTTTATTCCGACCAACGTGATTTCGATCACCGACGGCCAGATATTTCTTGAAACCGAGCTGTTCAACGCCGGTATCCGCCCGGCGGTTAACACCGGCCTCTCTGTTTCGCGGGTTGGCTCTTCTGCGCAAACCAATGCGATGAAGTCGGTGGCAGGCTCGATCAAGCTGGAGCTGGCGCAATATCGCGAGATGGCGGCTTTTGCCCAGTTTGGCTCTGATCTGGATGCCTCCACGCAGGCCTTGCTGGCCCGTGGGGCGCGGCTGACCGAGCTTTTGAAACAGGCGCAATATTCGCCGCTGACCAATGCGGAGCAGGTGATCGTGATCTATGCGGGCACCAAGGGCTATCTGGATAAGGTCGATGTGAAAGACGTGACCCGCTTTGAGACCGGCCTGTTGGGCCATTTGCGCGCCAACCATGCTGACCTGCTGAAAGACATCACCGATAATGACCGCAAGGTTAAAGGTGAGCTGGAAGACAGCATCAAAGCCGCCGTTGAATCCTATGCGAAAGATTTCGCTTAAATCTGGCCTAAGGGAAGGGAGTTTTAGCCAATGGCGAACCTCAAAGACCTGAAAACACGGATCGAGAGCGTTAAGTCAACGCGCAAGATCACCAAGGCCATGCAGATGGTGGCGGCGGCAAAGCTGCGCCGCGCCCAGGAATCCGCTGAAGATGCGCGCCCCTATGCGGCGCGCATGAACGCGGTGCTGGGCAACCTCGCGCAGGGCGCAGCGGAAAGTGAAAACGCCCCGCTGTTGCTGCGTGGCAGCGGCAAGGACGGGGTGCATCTGCTTATTGTCGCCACCTCCGAGCGCGGGCTGTGCGGCGGGTTCAACTCCAGCATTGCCAAAATGGCGCGCGCACGTACCCATGAGCTGATCGCGGCAGGCAAGAGCGTGAAAATGATCACGGTTGGCAAAAAGGGGCGGGACCAGCTCAAGCGCGAGTTTGGTGACATCATGATCGACCATGTGGATATGTCCGAGGTCAAGCGCCTTGGTTATGCCCATGCATCGCAGATCGGCAAAGACGTGATCAAGCGGTTTGATACCGCCGAGTTTGACGTGGCCACGATCTTTTACAGCCGTTTCCAATC
>WFQA01000075.1 GCA_015487255.1 Paracoccaceae bacterium
AAGCTTGAAGAGATCAAAGCGCAAAAAGCCAAAAAACCGATGGCCGAGCTTGAGGGTCTGGCCCGCGAGGCCAGCCCCGTGCGCGGCTTCACCAAAGCTTTGCAGCGGGCGCTGCAATCCGGCTATGCGCTGATTGCCGAGGTCAAAAAAGCCAGCCCCTCCAAAGGGTTGATACGGGAAGATTTTGACCCGGCAGCGCTGGCCAAAGCCTATGAGCTGGGCGGCGCGACCTGCCTTTCGGTGCTGACGGACACCCCCTCCTTTCAGGGCGCCCCCGAATTTTTGCAACAGGCCCGCCGCGCCACCGCCCTGCCCGCTTTGCGCAAGGATTTCATCTATGACCCATATCAGGTGGCGCAGGCCCGCGCCTGGGGGGCGGATTGTATCTTGCTGATCATGGCCAGTATTTCGGATACACAAGCCGCCGAGCTGGAGGATGCGGCCATCGGCTGGGGTATGGATGTGTTGGTGGAAAGCCATGACGAGGCCGAGCTGGAGCGCGCGCTACAACTCAAATCCCCGTTGATGGGGGTGAATAACCGCAACCTGAAAACCTTTGCAACCTCGCTTGATACCACAAAGCGCCTGTCAGCGATGGTTCCGCACGACCGGATAATCATCGCTGAATCCGGCCTTTCCACCCCGGCTGATCTGGCCGAAATGGCCCGTTTTCGCGCCCGCACCTTCCTGATTGGCGAAAGCCTGATGCGCCAGGCCGATGTAAAAACCGCCACCCGCGCCCTGCTCACACTGGAGGATTAAATGCCCGACCTGACCCATTTTGACGATAAAGGCGCGGCCCATATGGTGGATGTGTCCGAAAAGGCAACCACCAGCCGGGTGGCGGTGGCCAAGGGGTATATCTCCATGCAGCCCGCAACTTTGACGATGGTCGCCGATGGCACCGCCGAAAAGGGCGATGTGCTGGGGGTGGCGCGCTTGGCGGGCATCATGGCCGCCAAAAAAACCCATGACCTGATCCCGCTCTGCCACCCGCTGGCGCTTTCCAAAGTGGCGGTGGGGCTGGAGATTGCCAAAGGCGGCATCGCCATTGAAGCCACGGTGAAAAACACCGGCCAGACCGGGGTGGAGATGGAGGCGCTGACCGCTGTCGGCCTGGCCGCGCTCACCATCTATGACATGGTGAAGGCGGTGGATAAAACCATGGTGATTTCCGACATCCGCCTCGTGCTGAAAGATGGCGGTAAATCCGGATTATTCGAGGCAAAATGATGGCACTGACCCCTGTATCCGAAGCCCTTGAACGGGTGCTGAACCTTTGCCCCGCAATGGCGCACGAGACCGTGCCGCTGGCCGAGGCCGCCGGCCGGGTGCTGGCCACGCCGGTGGCGGCAACCCGCGCGCAGCCGCCTTTTCGCGCTTCCGCCATGGATGGCTATGCGGTGCGCGCGGAGGACCTCAAACCGGGCATGCGCCTTGATCTGATTGGTGAATCCCCGGCGGGCGGGCAGTTTGAAGGCGCGGTTGGCCCGGGGCAAACCGTGCGCATCTTCACCGGTGGCGCGGTGCCCGAAGGGGCGGACCGGGTGGTGATACAGGAGAATGTCAGCCGCGAGGGCGCGGTGGTCATCCTTTCCGATACGCCGGGAGACGGGATGAACATCCGCCCCGCCGGTGCTGATTTCAAGATCGGCGATACCCTGAGCGCGCCAAGGCGGCTGAGCGCGGCGGATATCGCCCTGCTGGCGGCGATGAACATCCCCGATGTGCCGGTGGTGAAAAAGCCGGTGATTGCGGTTATCCCCACCGGTGACGAGCTGGTGATGCCCGGCGAGGAACCCGGGCCAACCCAGATCATCACCTCCAATAATTTCGCCATCAAGGCGCAGCTTGAGGCACAGGGCGCGATTGTGCGACTTTTGCCGATTGCGCGCGATAACCGCCCGGCCCTGCGCGCTGCTTTCAAGCTGGCCGAGGGGGCGGATATGGTCATCACCCTTGGCGGAGCCTCGGTGGGGGATTATGACCTGATCGCGCCCATGGCCGAGGAGCTGGGGCTGGCGCTCGATTTTTACAAAATCGCCATGCGGCCGGGCAAGCCATTGATTGCCGGGCATATTTCGGGGGTGCCGATGTTTGGCCTGCCGGGCAATCCGGTTTCTTCCATGGTTTGTACCCATGTGTTTTTGCGCCCGGCGGTGGATAAAATGCTGGGGCTGGGTGCAACCGCCCTGCCCGAGCAGCGCTTTGCGCTGACAACCCCCCTGCCCGCCAATGGCCCGCGTGAGCATTACATGCGAGCACGGGTTGAAAACGGCCACTGCACCCCGGCCAATAGCCAGGATAGCGCCTTGATCACGGTGATGGCGCGCTCAAACGCATTGCTCATCCGCCCGCCATTTGCCGCACCGGCGGAAACAGGCGAAAGCGTCTCTTGCATACTCTACTGAGCCGGTTGACACAAAGCAAGAACAAGTATAGAACGTAGGTGAGATATCCTTGCGGAGGTGGCCCCATGCTTACGAAAAAACAGTTGGATTTGCTGAAGTTCATCCACAAACGGGTGCAGGCGGACGGGGTTTCGCCCTCATTTGACGAGATGAAAGAGGCGCTTGATCTGCGCTCCAAATCCGGCATCCACCGGCTGATTACCGCACTGGAAGAGCGCGGTTTTTTACGGCGGCTGGCGCATCGGGCGCGGGCGATCGAAATCATCAAATTGCCCGACAGTATGGAGAGCGGATTTCAGCCCACGGCTATCGAAGGCTCCTCGCGCAGCTCGGTGGAGATCAAGGTCGATGCGTTTGACCTGCCGATCATGGGCAAAATCGCGGCCGGCACACCGATTGAGGCGATCCAGCACGCAAGCAGCTCTATCGGCGTGCCGGGCGCAATGCTGAATACCACCGGCAAGCATTATGCCCTGGAGGTGAAGGGCGATTCGATGATCGATGCCGGGATCAACCACGGCGATATCGTGATCATCCATGAGCAGCCCGATGCCAATAACGGCGATATCGTGGTGGCGCTGGTGGAGGATCAGGAGGCGACATTGAAAAAGCTGAACCGGACCAAGTCGTCGATTGAGCTGATCGCCGCCAACCCGGCGGTCGAAACCCGGGTCTTCACCAAGGACCAGGTTAAAATCCAGGGAAAACTGGTGGGGCTTATTCGCACATACTAAGCCCCTTCATGATTACTTTAAACCGCCGGTCCTTGGGGGGAGCGGCAAAAATGCGGCGGGGCTGACCTCTGGAAGCCAGCTTTGACAGAGCCATCACCTTCATCAAAAACGGCAAGTGCCAATTTGCAGGGCGGGCTTTAGCCCCCTTCCCCTGCCCCCCAACATATTGCATAACAGCCAAAACCTCGATTCCAGCCCAAAGGTCGCCCTGAAATGCACGATATCAAAGCCATCCGCCAAAACCCCGCCGCCTTTGACCACGGCCTCAGGCGGCGCGGCCTGCCCCCGCAAGC
Organism: Paracoccaceae bacterium; assembly: GCA_015487255.1. Lineage (GTDB taxonomy): Bacteria > Pseudomonadota > Alphaproteobacteria > Rhodobacterales > Rhodobacteraceae > UBA3077. Next base: position 3,439 of record WFQA01000075.1, read on the forward strand.
CGCCGCCATCCTCAAAATCGACGACACCCGCCGCGCCGCCATCCACGCCGCCGAGACCGCGCTGGCCGAGCGCAACGCCGCCTCCAAGCAGGTGGGGGCCGCCAAAGCCAGGGGTGACGAGGCCGAATTCGAGCGCCTGCGCGCGCTGGTCTCTGCCAAGAAGGCTGAAATCAGCGCGCTGGAAGAACAGGCCAAAGCCGAGAGCACCCGCCTGAACGATATCCTGATCTCCCTGCCCAACCTTCCTGCTGATGACATCCCCGATGGCGTGGATGAAGACGACAACGTCGAGATCCGCCGCACCGGCAGCCCCCGCGATTTCTCCTTCCCCCCCAAGGAGCATTTTGAGGTTGCCGGTGCCGCCAGGGGCCTTGATTTCACCACTGCCGCCAAGCTCAGCGGCGCGCGCTTTGTGGTGCTGCGCGGCGCGATGAACCGCCTGCACCGTGCGCTTGGGCAATTCATGCTCAACACCCATGTCGATGAAAACGGCTTTTCGGAGGTCTGGACCCCGGTTCTGGTGCGCGACGAGGCGATGTTTGGCTCCGGCCAATTGCCGAAATTCGCCGAGGACAGCTATCGCACCGAAAACGGCTGGTGGCTGATTCCGACCGCCGAGGTCACCTTGGTCAATTCCGTTGCCGGCGATATCCTTGATGAAAGCGCCCTGCCCATCCGCCTCACCGCCCATAGCCAGTGCTTCCGCTCCGAGGCCGGCTCGGCTGGCCGTGATACGGCTGGCATGCTGCGCCAGCACCAGTTTGAAAAGGTCGAGATGGTTGCCATCACAAAACCAGAAGACAGTGATGCCGAGCTGGAACGAATGACCAGATGCGCCGAGGGCATTCTGGACGCACTGGAAATCCCCTACCGCACCGTGGTGCTCTGCACCGGAGATGTCGGTTTTGGCATGCGCAAAACCTACGATATCGAGGCCTGGCTGCCGGGCCAAAACACCTATCGCGAGATATCCAGCTGCTCGGTGGCGGGTGATTTTCAGGCCCGCCGCATGAACACCCGCTACCGCCCTGAGGGCGGCAAACCTGAATTTGTGCACACGCTAAACGGCTCCGGCCTTGCCGTTGGCCGCACCCTGATCGCGGTGGTGGAAAACAACCAGCAGGAGGATGGCAGCATCACCATCCCCGAAGTGCTGCGGGCATATATGGGGGGGAAATCGGTGATCACCCCCGAAGGAAATCTGGCCTAGAATAGGGCTTTAGAGCACAATCCGGCCACGGCACCCGGCCAGTGTCTCGTCAGCCCCCCATCGAGGGGGGGTTCCTCGAGGCTCCTCTCGAGAGGAGCCACCACCGCCAGAGCCAAGCGCCAATCGCCACGCGTCAGCGTGGTTATCGCTCATCGCGCCCGCGCGCGATTCCGCTTGCCAGGTGGCGCAAGGGTTGCATTTTTGACTCACCTGCAAAAAATCCTCCGCTGACTCTGGACCTCCCCCCGCACCCCGCCTAGAAAGAAGCAAACCAACCGCGAGGCTGATATGCGCATCCTGATCACCAATGACGACGGCATCACCGCCCCCGGCCTGAAGGTGATGGAGGCCATCGCGCACCAGATCGCCGGCCCTGATGGCGAGGTCTGGACGGTCGCCCCGGCTGCCGAGCAATCCGGGGTCTCGCATTGCATCTCCTATATCCGCCCGATGCGCCTTGAGCAACTTGCCCCGCGCCGTTTCGCCGTGGAAGGCTCCCCGGCCGATTGCGTGCTGGCCGGGCTGCATGATGTGCTCAATGACACCCCCCCTGATCTGGTGCTCTCCGGGGTCAACCGTGGCCATAACGTGGCAGAGGATACGCTTTATTCCGGCACTATCGGGGCGGCAATGGAGGCAGCGATGTGTGGCCACAAGGCCATTGCCATGTCGCAATATTACAACCGCTACAACCACGATCTCGATGACCCGTTTGACGCCGCGCGCCAACATGCGGCCCCCATCATCCGGCAACTTCTGCAATCAGCCCCCTGGCACGATAAAAACTATGCCAGCTTTTATAATGTCAATTTCCCGCCGGTCACAGCGGCGGATGTCAAAGGCGTGCGCACCACACGCCAGGGCGCACGCACCACCGCCGCCTTTGGGGTGGACCCGCAAATGGCCCATAATGGCCGCCGCTATCTGTGGCTGACCCACCGCGCCGACAATACCAGCGCCGCCCCCGGATCAGACGCTTTTGAAGCCGCAAAAGGCTATGCCACCATCACCGCCCTGCATGCGGACCTCACCTCTGAGGCCGCGCTGAAATCCATCGCCAAACTGGACGCCGACTTTTGACCCTGGAACAACAAATGCAATTCATTCTTGGCCTGCGCAGCAAGGGCATTACCGATGCCCGCGTGCTCAAGGCCATGGAAGCCATCCCGCGCGATGCCTTTCTTGACACCACCTTCCAGCCCCGCGCCTTTGATGACACCCCGCTGCCAATCGATTGCGGCCAGACCATCAGCCAGCCCTCCGTTGTGGCCACAATGACTCAGGCGCTCAACGTAACCCCGCGCTGCAAGGTGCTGGAGATCGGCACCGGCAGCGGCTATCAGGCGGCCATTCTGGCCAAGCTCACCCGGCGCGTCTATACTATCGAGCGCCACCGCCCGCTGGCCCGCATTGCCGCCAAACGCCTCGCAACCCTTGATCTTGGCAATGTCACCGTGATCACCGGCGACGGCTCGCTGGGCCTGCCATCCCAATCGCCGTTTGACCGTATCCTGCTGACCGCCGCATCAGAGGACCCGCCCACCCTGTTGCTCGAGCAACTTCGGGTTGGCGGTATCATGGTATTGCCGGTTGGCCAGTCCGATATGGTTCAAACATTGATTAAAATTGAAAAAACAGATAAAAGTTTGGAATATACAGAATTGGGTGAGGTGCGTTTTGTGCCTCTCCTTGAGGGAATCGCGAAGGATATTGCGTAGCCTCATCGGGCATAATGCTGGAGAACCGGCAAAAACAAGAGCTTATACAAGGGCTTAGTGATATGGGCATTTATAGAATCTTCAAAACCGGCGCGCTGCTTGGCAGTGCGGTGCTGATCAGCGGCTGCGTGAATGGCATTGACCTTGGCCGCATCACCACCCCCTTTCAGCGTAATGCAGAGGCCATACCCTCCATTGACCGGCCAGCAGCGGATAACCGCGGGGTTATCACTTACGAGACCTATCAGGTCATCGTTGCCGCCGAGGGTGACAGCCTGGCCGATATGGCCGGTCGCGTTGGCCTCTCCACCATCGAGCTGGCGGATGTGAACGGCCTGCCGCCCAGCTACATGCCCCGCGCGGGCGAAGTGCTGGTGCTGCCGAAAAATGTTGGCGGGGCGCTGGTCAGGTCCCCATCGGGCTGGTCTGCTGAAATTGCCACTTCGGCGATTGAAAACGCTACCCCGCGCAACCGCAGTGCCGAAGTAGGCAGCCCTTCCGAGCCGCTGCGTCACCGGGTGGAGGCGGGTGAAAGCGCCTATTCCATCGCCCGGCAATATAACGTGTCGGTCACGGCCCTGGCCTCATGGAACGGGCTTGGCAGCGACCTCAGCGTCCGCCCCGGCCAGCAGCTTATCATTCCGGTTCCTGATACCGACAATATCGCCCCGCCGCCCCCCGCACCTGCACCAGCGCCGGCTCCGGCTCCGGCACCCGCTGCCCCGCATGTGGACGAGCCGGCGTCCACTCCAGCCCCGGCACCAAGCCCCGAACCAGCCCCGGCTGTTGCTCCTGCCGGCAACCCCGGCGCGCCATTCATCGCACCGGTTGACGGCCAGATCGCCCGCGGTTATCAGCCGACCGGGCGAAATAAAAACGAAGGTCTGGACTACGCGACTGCCGCCAATGCCACCGTGCGCGCTGCCGGCGACGGCACGGTTGCCTTGGTTTCGGAATCCCTTGGCGGCCTTGGCACCATTGTGCTGATTCGCCATTCAGATGACCTGATGACCGTCTATGGCCGGGTCACCGATGTGACCGTCACCAAAGACCAAGCGGTTACGCAGGGCCAAAGCATCGGCAAGGTCGCACCCGGCGATCCTCCGATCATGCATTTTGAAGTTCGTGTTGGCACAGAGAGCGTCGATCCCTCCCGCTATCTGCGCTAACATGGGCTTGCGATACAATTCTGGCGGGCGAGGCGCGATCTCCGATATATGATTCGCCTGCCACATAAGCTGCCCTGTCAGCGCGGCGCGTATACGGTTGTGTCACAAGCGCAATCTTGACGCGCCGCATCTGCCGAGCGAAGCGAGGCCATGGCCGGAGGCTCCAAAACAGATAAATCTTTACCATCGCAGCCAGGCTTGGCCCCCTCCACTCGCTTATTTTTGCTGCGCAAAAACAAACTCGCGTTTGGGCCATCGCCTCGCTTCGCTCGGCAATCCCATATCCAACACCCCTTGCATTCCACCTAATGAATATTTAATATCTATAGAAACTATAGATTTAAATGAGGCCCACATGCTTTCCATCGGCGAACTCTCCCGGCGCACCGGAGTCAAAGTCCCCACCATCCGCTATTATGAGCAGATGCAGCTCATCAACGCCCCCGAGCGCTCAACCGGCAATCAGCGCCGCTACTTCAAAGCCGAGCTTAACCGGCTGAGCTTTATCAAGCATGCCCGCGACCTTGGCCTCAAGATCGACGATATCCGCGAATTGCTTACCCTTTCGGCCCACCCCGAGCAACCCTGCGCCAGTGCCAACCAGATTGCCGCCAACCACCTTGCCTCGATCCGCTCCCGCATTGCCCAGTTGCAACGCCTTGAAGCCGAGCTGGCACGGATGGCCGAGGGCTGTGATGCGGATTGTATCGGGAATTGCTATGTGATCGAGAGCCTCTCCAACCACAGCCTGTGCACTGAAAGTCACTGAGGGCAGGGCTAAACCTTAACCCCCAGCCGCCCGGCGAGGTCTGTCACGAATTGCCAGGCCACGCGCCCGGAGCGCCCGCCGCGGGTTTGCTGCCACTCTATTGCCTCAGCCCGCAATGCCTCGGGCTGCATCTCAATGCCCAACTGGCCGCAATAGCCGGTGACCATTTCCAGAAACTCATCTTGCGTGCACGGATGAAAGCCCAGCCACAGCCCAAACCTGTCCGATAATGAAACCTTTTCCTCCACCGTTTCTGAAGGGTTGATCCCGTGCTGGCGCTCATTGTCGATCATATCACGCGGCATCAGGTGCCGCCGGTTCGAGGTGGCATAAAGGATCACATTTCCCGGCCGCCCCTCGATCCCGCCATCCAGTACCGCTTTCAGCGATTTATAATGGCTGTCATCATGGTCAAAAGACAGATCATCACAAAACAGCAAAAACCGCTCCGTCCGCCCGCGCAAATGGTTCATCAACCGCCCGATACTCGGGATATCCTCACGCTGGATCTCCACCAGCTTCAGCCCCGGCACCTCGGCATGCACCGCCTTGACCAATGAGCTTTTGCCCATGCCCCGCGCCCCCCAAAGCAGCGCGTTATTGGCTGGCAACCCTTGGGCAAACTGCACAGTATTGGCCATAAGGATACCACGCGCCCGGTCTATCGCCACCAGCCGCTCGATCGCCACGCTGTTTACCCGTTTCACCGGTCGCAGCTCATCCGGCCCGGTCTGCCAGATAAACGCTTCGGCCACAGCAAAATCGGGCCTGCGCATCGGGGGCGGGCTGATCCGCTCCAGCGCCTCAGCTATCCGCTTTAGCGCTTTTTTGCTCATGACGGCTTGTTCTCGTCGTCAATATCACCCGCCTCGAATTCATCGTCATCGGCTTCCACG
>WFQA01000076.1 GCA_015487255.1 Paracoccaceae bacterium
GCATGGATGCCTATCTGCTTGGCCCGGTGCCGACCCCGGCTGTGGGCATGCTGACCCGGAGCATGCGGGCTGATCTCGGGGTTATGATTTCGGCCTCGCACAACCCGCACCATGATAACGGTATCAAGTTTTTTGGCCCGGACGGGTTCAAGCTTTCGGACGAGGCCGAGCACGAGATCGAGGCCCTGCTCGATGCCGAGCCGGCGCTGGTGGCGGCGGATGGAATTGGCCGGGCGCGGCGCATCGAGGGCGACCGCACCCGCTATATGGAATTTGCCAAAACCACCTTTCCGCGCCGTTTCCGGCTTGATGGTTTGAAGGTGGTGATTGATTGCGCCAACGGGGCCGCTTACCGCACCGCGCCCGAGGTGCTGTGGGAGCTGGGGGCGGATGTGATCCCCATCGGGGTGAAGCCGGACGGGTTTAACATCAATGATAATTGCGGCTCCACCAGGCCTGAACTGGCGCAGAGGCTGGTGGTGGAGCAGGGGGCGGATCTGGGCATTTGCCTTGACGGCGATGCCGACCGGCTGGTGATTATCGACGAAACCGGACAGGTGGCGGATGGTGACCAGCTGATGGCGCTGATCGCCACCCGCATGGCGGCTGAAGGGCGGCTGATGGGCAATACGCTGGTGGCCACGGTGATGAGCAACCTCGGGCTGGAGCGGGATATGGCGACCAAGGGGCTGGTGCTGCTGCGCACCGATGTTGGGGACCGTTATGTGGTCGAGGCGATGCGGGCTGGCGGGTTTAACCTTGGGGGGGAACAATCGGGCCATATCGTATTGCGGGATTATGTGACCACGGGGGACGGGCTGATCGCGGCATTGCAGTTTTTGAGTGCCATGGTGGATAGCGGTGAAAAGGCCAGCGCGTTGGCGCGGGTGTTTGAGCCGGTGCCGCAAGTGCTGGAGAATGTGCGCTACACGGCAGGCACTGCACCGCTGGAGGATACGGTGGTGCGGGCGGCGATAGAGGCGGGCAAGGCGCGGTTTGCGGATGAGGGGCGGGTGCTGATCCGCAAATCGGGCACCGAGCCGTTGATCAGGGTGATGGGCGAATGCACTGATGCGGGGCTGTTGCGGGACGTTGTGCAGGATATAGCAGAGGCGGTCAGGCGCGCGGGGTGACAGGCCCCGGCGCTGTTTGCTGCGGTGCTGCCGCCTCGCTTTGCTCGGTGGCGGCGCGTTTATATTGCGCTTGTTGAAAGATATGGCGCGCGCCGCGCCGAGCGGGCGGTGCGGGCTGAAATCTTTGCTGGCCTATGGCTCAAGCCCCCAAAACGGAATTTTGGCCGGTTTGCCGGCCATCACTCCGAGGGCGTTGCGCCAGCCGGGTAATGGCTGGGGCAGTTGCATGGACTCCGGGTGCATGGAGCGGGTTTGGATATCTTGCAGGAACCTTTCGCGCCAAAGGGGGGTGGTGTCGTCGCGCTGAATCTCGTAGGGGCTTTCATGACTGGCGGGCGGGGGAACATCAAAGTGGCTGGCGATGCTTTCGAAATACGGTGCCGGGTTTTGCTGTAGTTTTTCGTAGGTGAAGCGCTCAAAAGAATGGCTGTGGAGGGCAAGGTAGCTCTCCCAGAACTCATAGGCGCGCCCGATTTGAAAATAGGCCTGACAGAGCATTTTGAAACGGTATACCGGTTCGGGCCGGAATTTTGATTTTTGCGGTTTGACCATGCTGTCCCAACTTCACGGATGGTTTTGTCTATAAGGTCAAATTTGAACTCGCTCAGGCATTGGCGCAGGTGGCGCGGGAAGATCTTGATCATGAAACGGCCGTTTGGGCTGCTGGCATGGCGCAGGACATCGCGGTAATAGGTTTTGGCACAATAGCTTTTGGGCGGATTTCCCAGCCGCTCAAAGCCCATGCTTTCGTCGCCTCTGTCCATATTGCCGGCATTATCGGCAATGGACGAAAGCCAGCTGCTGCCAGAGCGGGCCATTGTCAGCAGCGGAATTCCATTTTTTATGCTCTCCGGTCTGGTTGGCGGGCTTTGCTTAAGGCGTTTTGCGTTTGATTTGTTTTGCGTTTGATTTGGATCGGTTTTACCATTGAACGCGATTGTTTCACAATCACTGCCTCAACGGTAAAACCGACAGGTGGTTCAGATAAAACGCAAAACGCTTTAGCAATTTATGCCGGGCAAGTATAGGCAAATGCCAAGGGCTGGCGATAATACTGGAAATGCACGGACAGATCGGCTAGGCTGGCTATATTAACCGCAAGACCCAAAAAACCGGGCGGCGGCAACAGGCAACATGAGGAAGAGCAGTTCCCATGACGGAAATGGTATTTGGCGCTCAGGCGTCCGAGGGGCGGGATTCGGCGCTGCCCGAATGGTGGCGCACGGTGGATCGCTGGTCGATCGCGGCGGTGGTGGCGCTGTTTTTGCTGGGCATGCTTTTGGCGCTGGCCGCCTCGCCGCCCCTGGCGCTGGATAACGGGCTGGAGC
>WFQA01000077.1 GCA_015487255.1 Paracoccaceae bacterium
GATGGGCATGGGCACCTATGGCTCGCGCTCGCTGGCCGTTGGCGGCTCGGCAATTGTGCGCGCCACCGAGAAGATCATCGCCAAAGCCAAGAAGATCGCCGCGCACCTGCTCGAGGCAGGCGAAGCGGATATCGAGCTGGCCGACGGGCAGTTCACCGTGGCCGGCACCGATAAATCGGTCGCCTGGGGCGATGTGACCCTCGCCGCCTATGTGCCGCATAATTACCCGCTGGAGGATATCGAACCGGGCCTGGAGGAAACCGCGTTTTATGACCCGGCCAACTTCACCTACCCTTCCGGCGCTTATGCCTGCGAGGTCGAGGTCGACGAGGCCACCGGCAAGGTCACCGTCGAGCGCTTCGCGGCGGCGGATGATTTTGGCAACGTCATCAACCCGATGATCGTTGAAGGCCAGGTGCATGGCGGCATTGGTCAGGGCATCGGGCAGGCGCTGCTGGAGCACGCGGTCTATGACAGCGACGGCCAGTTGCTCAGCGGCTCTTACATGGATTACGCCATGCCGCGCGCAAGCGATGTGCCCTCCTATGTGGTGGACCATAGCTGCCAAACCCCCTGCACCCATAACCCATTGGGCGTCAAGGGCTGCGGCGAGGCCGGGGCGATTGGCTCGCCGCCTGCCGTGGTCAATGCGGTGGTCGATGCGCTGAGCGATCTTGGCATCACCCATATTGATATGCCGCTATCACCCAACCGTGTCTGGTCCGCCATTCAAGCCGCGAAATAAGGAGAGCGCACATGTATAATTTTGAGTTCGAAAAACCCTCCACCGTGGCCGAGGCCGTAAGCGCGCTGGCATTCGATGATGCCCAGGCGCTCGGCGGTGGGCAAACCCTGATCCCGACCATGAAGGCCCGCCTCGCCAGCCCAGGCAAGCTGGTCAGCCTTTTGGGCATCGCCGATATGGTTGGCGTGTCTCAGGCAGATGGCGTGGTCACCATCGGCGGGGCCACCACCCATGCCGAAGTGGCCGCTGCAAACCTTGGAGCCATATCAATGCTTGCTGGCTGCATCGGAGACCCTTCGGTGCGCAATCGCGGCACCATCGGCGGCTCACTGGCCAATAACGACCCGTCAGCCGATTACCCGGCCGCGGTGCTGGCCTTGGGGGCAACCATTGTAACCAATGCCCGCGAGATCGCGGCGGATGATTTTTTTGACGGTATGTTCACCACCGCACTTGACGAGGGTGAGATCATCACCGCCGTCAGGTTTCCGGTGCCGGATGCTGCCTGCTATCAAAAATTCGAGCAACCCGCCTCGCGCTTTGCCCTAGCGGGTGTGTTTGTCGCCAAGTCAGACGATGGTGTGCGGGTGGCGGTCACGGGTGCTTCCGAGGAAGGCGTGCACCGCTGGAGCGCGGCTGAAGAGGCATTAAACGCCAATTTCAGTGCTGACGCGCTGGACGGGCTGAGCGTCTCCCCCGATGGCATGATCGCTGACCTGCACGGCTCACCCGCCTACCGTGCCAATCTGGTCAAAGTGCTCACCGGGCGTGCGGTCACGGGCTGCTAGCACAGAATCCAATCACCCCTCCCCATACCGGGTGGGGCATCCACAAAGTGGGGGCGTGCACGAGACGGGGGTATCACCACCCCCGTTTCTTTCTTTTCTGAAATACGCCGGGGGTTTGGGGGCAGCGCCCCCTGCCGAGGCGTAGCCGAGGCCATGGCGCCGCAGCCCATTTTTGCCTCTGGCAAAAATGCCGCCATCAACCGCCAGCGCTACCCATGCGCCCCATCGGCCAGCTCGGCCACAAAGCCCAGCACCGTTTCCACGCTCTGCCCCTCGCCAATGCGCTGCACAATCGCCGAGCCAACCACCGCCCCGTCGGCAATCTGCCCGATGGCCCGCGCGGTCTCGGGGGTTTTAATGCCAAATCCTACACAAACCGGTAGGTCACTCGCCGCTTTTATCCGCGCCACTTCCGGCGCAATCAGTTCCGCATCGGCCTCCGCCGCGCCGGTAATGCCGTTGATCGACACATAATAGATAAAGCCAGAGGTATTTTGCATCACCTTGGGCAGGCGCTTGTCATCGGTGGTTGGCGTGGTCAGGCGGATAAAATCTATCCCCGCAGCCGCCGCCGGGATACACAGCTCCGCGTCTTCCTCGGGCGGCAGGTCAACCACGATCAAACCGTCAATCCCCGCCGCCTTGGCCGCTTGCAAAAACCGCTCCACCCCCATTGCGTGGATCGGGTTGTAATACCCCATCATCACAATCGGCGTGGTCTCGTCCCCTTCACGAAAAGCGCGCGCCAGCTCAAGCACCCGGCCCAGTGTCATCCCCGCCTTCAGCGCCCGCTGCCCGGCAAGCTGGATGGCCGGGCCATCGGCCATCGGGTCGGTAAAAGGCGCACCAAGCTCGATGATATCCACCCCCGCCGCCGGCAGGCCCCGCAGCAACTCAAGGCAGGTATCAAAATCCGGATCACCCGCCATGATATAAGACACAAAAGCCGATCTTCCCCCGGCTTTCAGGCTGGCAAATTTGGCGGCAATGCGCGACATTTCAATCCTCCCGTTTTCAGGCCGTTTTGCGATACCCCCGGGCAAAGATCAAGCCCTGCCTTGACAATCCCGCCGCCCGTGTATTCTTAAAGGCAAACCGCGCAAGGACACCACCATGAACATGCTCAGCACTTTTATAAAACCGATGCACAAAGAAGGTCGCCGCTTTGTTGCCATCTCCGCCGCAATCACCGCCGGGTTCTTCTTGCTGGCATGGCTTATGCCCATCCTCACCCCGCTGGCCTGGCTCATGGTTGGTATCACCATCTGGGTTTATTACTTTTTCCGCGACCCCAGGCGCCACACCCCGACCCGCGAGGGGCTGATCGTCTCCCCCGCCGATGGTATCATCTCGCTGATCGAGCCGGCCGTGCCCCCCAAGGAACTGGGCATGGGACCAGAGCCGCTGACCCGGGTTTCCGTTTTCATGAATGTGTTCAACTGCCACGTCAACCGCGCGCCAATAGGCGGCAGGATCAAGGCCATCGCCTATCGCCCCGGCAAGTTTCTCAATGCATCACTCGATAAAGCCAGCATAGATAACGAGCGCAACTCGCTATGTATCGAAATGGAAGATGGCCGCCAGATCGCCGTGGTGCAGATCGCCGGGTTGGTGGCGCGGCGCATAGTGTGCTTTTCAAACCACGGTGAAGCGATCAAAACCGGCGAGCGCTTCGGGCTGATCCGCTTTGGCTCGCGGCTTGATACCTATCTGCCCGATGGGGTGCAGCCACTGGTTGCACTGGGGCAAACCATGGTGGCAGGGGAGACCGTGCTGGCCGATCTTTATAGCGAAGAGCCACAACGCCAGGCGCGGGAAGACTAGGCCATGGGCAACACCCGAAAATTGCAGGTGATCCAGCTTTTGCCCAATCTGGTGACCATCATCGCCATAGCCGCCGGGCTGACCGCCATCCGCTATGGGCTGGAGGGCGATTTCGAGCGGGCGGTCAAGCTGATTTTGCTGGCGGCGGTGCTTGATGCGATTGACGGTGCCCTCGCCCGCCTGCTGAAAAGCGAAAGCAAGGTCGGGGCTGAGCTGGATTCGCTGGCCGACTTTTTGAATTTCGGCGTCGCCCCGCCGCTGATCATGTATTTCTGGGGGCTGCAATCGGCCAAAGGTATCGGCTGGATAGCGGTGCTGGTCTTCACCGTGGCCTGCGTGCTGCGTTTGGCGCGTTTCAATGTCAGCAGCAAAAGCGATGACGATATTGATACCGGCGGCTATTTTATCGGCGTCCCCGCCCCGGCGGGGGCGCTTTTGGTGATGATGCCGATGTTCTTGAGCTTTGCCATCAGCAAAGACCCGTTCCTGCCGCCAACCCTGGTGGCCATCTATATGGTGCTGGTTGGGCTGAGCCTGATCAGCCGCATCCGGACATGGTCTTTCAAGGCGGTGCGGATCGCCCGCGAGCATGTCAAATTCCTGCTTATCGGGCTGTTGTTTGCCGGTGCGGCGGTAATGAACTTTCCCTGGGTCAGCCTTTTTGCCATCGGTCTGGCATATATCGGCATTGTCATCTGGTGCCTGTTGACCCGCCGCGCGCCAGATTCAGCCACCCCCCCGCCGAATCCAGGCCCATAGCGGGCAGCCAAAGCGGGTTCTGCACAAAAAGCCAGCCACTTGCTGCCTTGAAACGCAAGATTTTTTCAACCCCCTGTTAACCTTGAGCTTAATTTATTACCTACAGATCCAGGCTGATTGCCAGCCTGGCGCAGCGGGCTTCAAAGCCATTATTTTTCCTTGTCATATTGCCGCTACAGGCACATCAAACAGCATATATCTGCGGCACCGTCATCAGCCCGGCCCTGCATGGCCAAGATGCGTAGCATTTTCATTTTAATACCCAGGTCAGAGATTGGTTAATTTGAGGGATCATTAACCCGCCCACTTCAAAACTTGTATCGGGAACAAGTGGAGTGGGTTCATGCAAGTGGGTTTTGCATGGCTGGATACGCGGCTGGATACAGCTGCGCGGCAGCTCATGGGGCTGTCCAGCCTTGATATTATAATGGTCGCCGGGCGGCGCTATCTGATCGCGGCAGGCGAGGCGGATGGCGGCCTGTCGAGCTATGAAATATTGAATGACGGCACGCTTATCGCCTCGGATGATGTGCTTTTCGGGGCCAATTCAGGCACCCAGAATGTCCGTTATGTAAACGCATATATGTTTGAGGGGGCAGCTTATGTCATCCCCGCCGGGCGTTATGACAATAACCTCGCGGTCTTTCAGCTCAATGCTTCCGGCTCTTTTAGCGCCAGCCAGACCCTGAGCGGCACCGGCACCGCCCGCCTGACCATGAGCGAGGTGGTTATGATCGGCACCATCAGCTACCTGTTTTCAGCCAATACCAGCGCCGGGCTGGACCGGTTCACCATTTCAACCGGCGGCGCACTCACCGGTCAGTCCTTCATCGCTGATAGCGCCACCGTGGCGTTGGGAGACGTTTCTGCCATGGCCTCGGGCCAGCTCAAGGGGCGGGATTTTTTGTTTGTTGCCTCAGCTTTTGATGCCGGCATCTCGGTGTTTCGGGTTGGGGCGGATGGCAGCCTTGATCCGCGCTTTCTGCTCACCCCTGAGATGGTCGGCTTTAACGCCATTACCACCATGGCCACTGCACAGGTTGGCCCGCGTTTCTTTTTGCTGGTTGGCTCGGCCGAAACCGACACCCTGATGGTGTTTCGGGTCTCAAAAGGCGGCAAGCTCAAGCTGATCGACTCACTGATCGATAAATCCGAAACCCGGTTTGAGCGCATCTCGGCGATCGAGGTGTTTGAGGTCGAGGGCCGCAGCTTTATTCTGGCGGGCGGCGCGGATGGCGGCATTACCCTGTTTGAGCTGGACTATCGCGGACGGCTCAATGTTTTGGAAGTGGTGGCGGATGAATTCACCACCACACTCAACAATATCTCCGATATCAAGGTCGAGATCATCAACGGCAATATCTTTGTCTTTGTTGCCTCGGCCACCGAGAGCGGCTTTACCCAGTTTGAACTCACCCTCGAGCCGGGCAATACCATCATGGGTGGCCCGGTGCGCGATACAATTATCGGCACACCGGGTGATGACACGATCTTCGGGCGGGGCAAGCGCGACATCCTCGATGGCGGCGCGGGGGATGACCGGCTGATCGATGGTCGCGGGCGAGACCTGCTCACCGGCGGGCCGGGGGCGGATGTTTTTGAGTTCATCGCTGACGGGCGGCGTGACAAGATCACCGATTTCGAACAAGGGATCGACCGGCTGGACCTCACCGATTATGCCGGGCTATATTCCTATCTCGATCTGGATATCCGCCCCCGCAACGATGGCGCCGTTATTCGGATCGGCGACGAGATACTCAGGATCATCTCCGCTGACGGGCAGCGCATCGACCCGGATTCCTGGGTGCAGGAAGATTTTATCTTTGGCTAACGTATTCGATACAACTATTTCAATGCAAACAAAAAAACGCCCCGAGGTTTCCCCCGAGGCGTCCTAATTTCGTAGGGTGTGTGCTCTGCACGCACCGCTACCCTTTTTCTTCAACAATCACAACCATGTGCGAAATCTTGTTGACCATGCCGCGCACGCTGGGCGTATCTTCCAGCTCCCGCGTTTTGTGCATTTTGTTCAGCCCGAGGCCCTTCAGCGTTGCCAGCTGGTCTTTCGGGCGGCGGATTGGCGAGCCAATCTGCTTTACAACGATGGTTTTTGCCATTGTCTAAGCTCCTTAAGCTTCAGCCGGTGCAGCTTCTTTCGAAGCAGCCGGGGTTTCACGGGCGGGCAGAATGTCCGAGACCTTCTTGCCACGGCGCTGCGCAACATTGCGCGGGCTGCCCTGCTTGGTCAGGCCGTCCATCGTGGCGCGGATCATGTTATACGGGTTTTGCGAACCGATGGATTTCGCCACCACATCCTGCAAGCCCAGCATTTCAAACACCGCGCGCATCGGACCACCGGCAATAATCCCGGTACCCGCAGGGGCGGTGCGCATCACAACATTGCCCGCACCATGGCGGCCAAACATATCGTGGTGCAGGGTCCGGCCCTCGCGCAGAGGCACGCGGATCATCTGGCGCTTGGCTTGCTCGGTGGCTTTGCGAATGGCTTCGGGCACCTCTTTTGCTTTACCTTTACCAAAGCCCACGCGGCCTTTCTGATCACCTACAACCACCAATGCCGCAAATCCGAAGCGCTTACCGCCCTTTACCGTTTTCGACACGCGGTTGATCGCTACCAAGCGATCGGCGAATTCCGGTGTTTCGTCGCGATCGCGACGCTTACCCCGGCGATTATCTTCTCTTGCCATATCGCTCTCCTAGAACTTCAGGCCGCCCTCACGGGCAGCATCTGCGAGCGCTTTGACTTTCCCGTGAAACAGGAAGCCGCCGCGATCGAAATAAACATCCTCAACACCGGCCTTTTTGGCGCGCTTCGCAATTTCAGCGCCCACTTTGCTCGATGCTTCGATATTGTTTTTGCCCACCACACCGAGTGATTTCTCCAGCGTCGAGGCCGCAGCCAGGGTCACGCCGTTGAGATCGTCGATGATTTGCGCGGACATGTTTTTGCCCGAACGGTGAACGCTGAGGCGCGGGCGGCCATTGGCCGTTTTGCGCAATCTGTTCCGAACGCGCAGGCGGCGTTTTTGAAACAACTGTCGTTTTGTCTTTGCCATTGTCGCGCTCCTATTTCTTCTTGCCTTCCTTACGGAAGATAAATTCATCTTTGTATTTGATGCCTTTACCTTTGTAAGGTTCGGGTTTGCGCCATTCGCGAATATTGGCGGCCACCTGCCCCACCAACTGCTGATCATTGCCCTCAACCACCACTTCGGTGTTTTTCGGAACCGTGATCTTCACCCCTTCGGGGATCGGGAATTCGACGTCGTGTGAGTAACCAAGGCTGAGCTTCAGGATATTGCCCTGAAGCGCCGCACGATAACCGATACCGTTGATCTCAAGCTCTTTCTTGAAACCGCCGGTTACACCCTGCACCAGGTTGGCGATCTGGGTGCGGCTCATGCCCCACTGCTGGCGCGCGCGCTTGGAATTGCCGCGTGGCGTGACAGAGATAACATTGCCGTCTACCTTGATATCCACATCATCGGTGGCTTTGAAGCCGCGGGTGCCGTTTGGCCCCTTCACTTCAATGCTCTGCCCCGAAACCGTGGCCGATACGCCTGCAGGCATTTCAACAGGTTTTTTACCAATTCTGGACATGAAAACCTCCTAAAATACGGTGCAGAGGACTTCGCCGCCGACATTGTCGGTACGAGCCTGTGCATCGGACATGACGCCTTTGGGCGTGGATACAATCGCGATCCCGAGGCCCTGACGGACCTGCGGGATATCTTTGACGCCTGAATAAACGCGGCGACCGGGGGTGGAGATGCGTTTCAGCTCCTTGATTACCGGCTCGCCGTCGAAATATTTCAGCGAAATCTCGATTTCCGGCTTGCCCTCGGCGTCCATTCCGGCCTCATAGCCGCGAATGTAACCTTCGGATTCCAGCACATCGAGCACCCAACCGCGCAGCTTGGAAGCCGGGGTTTTGCAGGTGGATTTGTTACGCATCTGAGCATTACGGATACGGGTGAGCATGTCGCCCAACGGATCATTCAAATTCATTGTTCAGCCTCCCTACCAGCTCGATTTAACCATGCCCGGAATCTCGCCCTTGGAGGCCAGATCACGGAGCGCGATACGCGACATGCGCAGCTTGCGATAATAGGCCTTGGGCCGGCCGCTGATTTCACAGCGGTTATGCAAGCGGGTTGCCGAGCTGTCCCGTGGGAGTTTCGCCAGTTTGATGACCGCTTTGAAGCGCTCTTCCATTGGTAGCTCGAGATTGCGTGCGGTCTCTTTCAGCTCGGCGCGCTTGGTGGCATATTTAGCCACCAGGCGCTCGCGCTTCAATTGACGCTGGATCATTGATGTTTTTGCCATTGTCTCTCCTCCCGCCTATTCGGTGAACGGCATGCTGAAATGCTTCAGCAATGCGCGTGCTTCACCGTCGGTCTTTGCGGTGGTGCAAATGATGATATCCATGCCCCACATGACATCGACTTTATCAAAGTCGATCTCAGGGAAGACGATGTGCTCTTTCAGGCCCATGGCATAGTTGCCACGCCCATCGAAGCTTTTTGGATTACTGCCGCGAAAGTCGCGGATGCGCGGCATGGCCACGGTGGTCAGACGATCGAGGAATTCATACATCCGGTCGCCGCGCAGGGTCACTTTACAGCCCAGGGGCATGTCTTCGCGCACCTTGAAGCCCGCAATAGAGTTGCGCGCTTTGTTGATCACCGGCTGCTGGCCTGCAATCGCCGCCATATCGGCCACTGCCGAGCGGATCTTCTTGCTGTCGGCCACGGCCTCACCAACCCCCATGTTCAGCACGATTTTCTCGAGCTTGGGGATCATCATGTCGTTTTTATAGCCGAACTCTTTTTTCATCTCGGCACGAATGCTGTCTGCATAAAGCGCTTTATAGCGAGGTGTATAATCAGCCATTGATAACTTCCCCCGATTTCTTGGCAAAACGAACCTTCTTGCCGTCGACCTCTTTGAAGCCGACGCGGGTTGCGCCGCCATCCTTAGGGTCTACCAGTGCAAGGTTGGAAAGCTGGATCGGGGCTTCCTGCGGCACCCGGCCACCTTGCGCGGTTTGGCTTTGCTTGGTGTGGCGGATCACGGTGTTTACACCCGAAACCAGCGCCTTGCCCCTGGTCGGCAGCATTTGGGTGATCTCACCCTCTTTGCCCTTGTCCTTACCAGTGAGCACGATGACCTTGTCACCTTTGCGGAGTTTAGCAGCCATTTACAGCACCTCCGGAGCAAGCGAGATGATCTTCATGAAGTTCTTGCCACGAAGCTCACGGCACACCGGCCCAAAAATACGGGTGCCCATAGGCTCGCCCGCAGTGTTGAGAATAACGGCGGCATTGCCGTCAAACTGGATCGCGGTACCATCAGGGCGCTGGATCGCTTTTTTGGTACGAACGACAACGGCCTTACGCACGTCGCCCTTCTTCACGCGTCCGCGTGGGATGGCCTCTTTTACCGATACGACAATAATGTCGCCGACAGAAGCGTAACGTCGCTTCGAGCCACCCAGAACCTTGATACACTGAACACGGCGCGCGCCGCTGTTGTCAGCCACCTCAAGGTTTGTCTGCATCTGGATCATATTTTTACTCCCGACCTGTGGGGACTGTGCAGTTTAGCCCCACGGTTTCGATTAAACTGGTGTGCTACTCAGCGAGCACGGTCCAGCGTTTGGTCTTCGATATCGGCGCGCATTCGACGATGCGAATTTTGTCGCCAACATTGAAACTCTCGGC
>WFQA01000078.1 GCA_015487255.1 Paracoccaceae bacterium
TGAGGATTTTGCCCATCATCAGCCCGTCGAGTATGCCGTAAGGGTGGTTGGAGATCACCACCACCGGGCCGGTGGCCGGGATATTGCTCAGCGTGCCGGAAATGACCTCAAGCGAAAGCCCGTAGCGCCGGGTGACCACATCCCAGAAATTGTTCTCGTCGTTGATATCTTTATCATAGCCGCGGGCGCGGTGGATCAGCCGCAACCGCCCGGTGGCATTTTCAACCGAGCGGATCAGCACCCGCCCCTTGCGGGATTTGGCTGTCACTGCATAACTGATTTCTCGCGTGGCTGAAAAACGGGGCGGCATGCATAATCCTTAAACCGGGGAACTCACTCCTGTTTAGGATAGTTTGACCGGGGTTTCCAGAGGTTTCGCCAAGGGGAAGCTTTGCGCCGCCCCCGGCAGGCCGCACGGCGGTTCAAAGTTCATCGTTGTAATCATGTCCATAATCGCGTTGCATGGGAAAAACCGCATAGGAAGGTGCCACGCGCAATGCCCCGCAATATCCTGTTCATCATGTATGACCAGCTCCGCCATGATTACCTGAGCTGTGCGGGGCACAAAAGCCTGCACACCCCGCATATGGACCGGCTGGCGGCCATGGGGGTGCGCTTTGCCAATACCTATGTGCAATCGCCGGTTTGCGGGGCCTCGCGGATGAGCTTTTACACCGGGCGTTATGTCTCCTCCCACGGGGCGGCGTGGAACGGATTTCCGCTCAAGGTTGGCGAGATGACCATGGGGGACCATCTGCGCGAGATCGGGGTGGATAGCTGGCTGATTGGCAAAACCCATATGCGGGTGGACCATAAAGGCATGGAAAGGCTGGGGATCTCGCGCGATGGCATTATCGGCGCACGGGTGGCGCAATGCGGGTTTGATCTGTGGCTGCGCGAGGATGGTTTGCAGGCCGAGGGGCCGGACGGGCGCTATGACCCGGAGCCATCGCCCTATAACGACTATCTGAAAGCCAAAGGATATAGTGGTGAAAACCCGTGGCACGATCATACCAATGCCGCTGAAATCGACGGTGAAATCGCCAGCGGCTGGCTGATGCGCCACGCTGACAAGCCCGCCAATATCGCCGAGGAAGATAGCGAAACCCCGTGGCTGACCTCCCGCGCGCTGGATTTTCTGGCAAGCGCGGCGGCCAGTCGCCCGTGGATGGCGCATCTGAGCTTTATCAAGCCGCACTGGCCCTATATCGTGCCCGCGCCTTATCATAATATGTATGGGCATAATGCTATCCAGCCGGTTAACCGCGATAAATCTGAATTGCAGGATATGCACCCGGTTTTTTCCGCCTTTCACAACAGCGCCATCGGGCAGGCATTTTCGCGCGACGAGGTGCGCCGGAAGGTGACCCCGGCCTATATGGGCCTGATCAAGCAATGTGATGACCAACTCGGGCGGCTGCTTGACCATCTGGAAGAAAGCGGGCGCATGGCGGATACGATGATCGTGCTGACCTCGGACCACGGAGACTATCTCGGTGATCACTGGCTGGGGGAGAAGGACCTGTTCCACGCCCCCTCCGTCAAAGTGCCGCTGATCATCTATCACCCGGGCAGCAAAGCGCGGGGCGCGGTGGTGGATGAACTGGTCGAGGCGATAGATCTGGCCCCAACCTTCATCGAGGCAATGGGCGGGCAGGTGCCGGGGCATATTCTGGAGGGGCGCTCGCTGATGCCGTTTTTGCGTGGTGAGGCGCCTGCATGGCGCGAATATGTGGTCAGCGAATATGACTATTCCAGCACCCCGGTCCGGGAGCGGCTGGGGGTTTCAACCACAGATGCAAGGCTTTTCATGGTCGCTGACCAGCGCTATACCTTCATGCATGCCGAAGGCGGCTTCAGGCCGATGCTGTTTGACCGGAAGGCGGACCCGGAAGAATTGCACGACCTTGGCAACAGCCCTGATCATGCGACAATTATTGCCAAAATGTATGACCACCTCAACCAATGGTCCCGCCGCCCGAGCCAGCGAACCACCCGCTCACAGGCGGAAATAATGGCACCGGGCAAACGTAACGGCGTGATAATCGGAGCTTACGATGAAGATGATGCTTCCCCTGAGGAGATGACAAAATATCTCCGCCCGGTTTAAGCGCGCTGCCCCCATTTCCCCAAATGCCACCAGGCCTTTATCTAACTCAGGTTTGTGACTGGCTGGACTTGCATTGAACCTCCGGGGGGTCGATATCCGGTTTTATGATGCATTCAAATGCTGTGAGACCATTAAGTAGTGGATCTGTCGCGGAATTGTGCCGTTGCTTTAACCATGTATATTGCGCAGCAAGAAGGCCAATAACGGGAAAGAAAAACAGCCCCCGGCAGGCACCGGGGGCTGTTTATTATTTTGTTTGGCTTACTCTTCCAGCGTCAGAGCAACAAACCGCCCGGAGCCGCCGGTGCGCACCAAAAGCAGAACCGAACGCCGCCCGGCATCCTTCGCCGCCTCAATACGGTCGGCCACATCCCGGGGGGTGGTGACCGGGTTTTGGGAGACTTCCACAATCACATCCCCCGGGCGCAGGCCCTTTTCAGCGGCTTGCGACCCCTCGGCCACTTCCAGAATGACCACACCGCTGGTTTCTTCCCCGATCATGAAGCGCTCACGGTATTGCGGTGTCATCTGCCCAAGCCGCATGCCCTGAATTTCGGCCTGTGGTGCCTCGCGCGGGGTTTCACCGTTTGGGCCTGCCAAAGTGGGTATCGCCTCTTCCAGCCGCCCGAGCGTTACCAGCAGCGTCTGGGTGCCACCATCACGATAGATAACCACCCGCACGGTTTCACCAACCGGCGCATCGGCCACCTGGCGCACCAACTCACGGGTGTCTTCCACATCTTCACCGTTGAAGGTCAGAATAACATCACCCGCTTCAATCCCGGCGTCAGCAGCCGGGCCAGCGGGCACGTCGGTTACCAGTGCGCCGACAGCATCCTCCAATCCCATTGCCTCGGCTATATCCGCACTCACATCCTGAATACGCACGCCAAGCCAGCCGCGCCGGGTCTCGCCGTAAGCCTCCAACTGGTCGATCACGCCGGATACCACATTGGAGGCCATCGAAAAGCCAATGCCGATCGAGCCGCCGCTTGGTGACAGAATAGCGGTATTGACGCCCACAACCTCGCCCTTCATGTTAAACAGCGGGCCGCCGGAATTACCCCGGTTGATCGCCGCATCGGTTTGAATAAAATCATCATATGCGCCCGAAAGCGTACGGCCCCGGGCCGAAACGATTCCGGCGGAAACCGAAAACCCCTGCCCGAGCGGGTTGCCGATGGCCAGCACCCAGTCACCAACCCGCATCTCGTCGGAATTGCCGAAATTCACATAAGGCAGCGGCGTGTCGGCCTCTACCTTGAGCAAGGCCAGGTCGGTGCGCGGATCGGTGCCAACAACCGTGGCAACCAGGCGCTCGCCGCTTCGCAGCTCGATCTCGATCTCGTCCGCGTCTTTGATCACATGGTTGTTGGTCACCACATAGCCATCAGCCGAAATGATGAAACCAGAGCCAAGCGCCGTGCCCCGCCGCTGAGGGGGCGGGTTTTCACCGCGGTTGCGGTTGTTGAACTCGCGAAACAGGTCATCAAAAGGGGAGCCTTGCGGGATATTCAGTTCATCACCGGGGCGGTTGAGAATGGTCGAAGTGGTAATATTGACCACCGCCGGGCC
Organism: Paracoccaceae bacterium; assembly: GCA_015487255.1. Classification (GTDB taxonomy): domain Bacteria; phylum Pseudomonadota; class Alphaproteobacteria; order Rhodobacterales; family Rhodobacteraceae; genus UBA3077. The sequence goes on from WFQA01000078.1 coordinate 3,686, forward strand.
GACATCCGCCGCCAGATCAGCAAAGCTGTTGGGCATATTTTGCGCGCGCAGGTTCTGCGCCGCGCCAAGCATGATGGCAAAAGCCGCCAGCAGCAGCCAAAACATCCGATTGGCATTTGCCACCGGCCTTGCCAGAGTTTTGATTTGGTTCAATGGACTATCCTCCAATAGTTTGTCTGCATTAGGGCTGATTGCCCGGATGCAGAATAAATGTAACGTCGGCAAGCCGGCTTCAAGGTATGTGCAAGCACATGCAGTCAACAACCTGTGAGCATAGGCTGATTATCGCCATAGCCACAGCCTATGCGAAACCCCCGCTGTCGTAAATCCGCATTTCAAACGCAAAGGGGCCAGTGCAGGCACCGACCCCTTCACATTAACCGCAGATCACAGCCTGATTGACTGTTCACTGCCCGCTGACATTCCCCACCGGGCTGGTGAAGTAATCAAAGAACGGGCTGTCAGGCGAAAGCACCATCGAGGAGTTATTCCCCTGCAGCGCCGCCTCATAGGCGGTCAGCGAACGGTAGAAGTTGAAAAACTCCGGGTCGCGGCCATAGGCCTCGGCATATATCCGGTTTTTCTCGGCGTCAGCCTCACCACGGATGATGTCTGAATCCCGCTGGGCGGCGGAGACCGTCTCCAGCGCTTGCCGGTCGGCATTGGCCCGCACCCTCTGCGCGGCTTCCTTACCACGGGCGCGCTGGTCGGCGGCCTCGCGCTGGCGCTCGGCCTGCATCCGGTCAAACGTGGCGGCGAGGTTCTGGTCGGGCAGATCCGCGCGTTTGATCCGCACATCGATCACCTCAAGGCCCAGATTGCGCGATTCCTCGATCGCGGTATCGCGGATCCGCGCCATCAGTGCCACCCGGTTATCCGACAGGATGGTGCCACTATCAACCGAACCAAGCACCGCGCGCAAAGCTGCGTTCATGATCCGCTCGAGGCGGACCTCGGCAGAGGCCACACCACCGGTGCCTACCGCCTGGCGAAACTGCACCACGTCAGCGATCCGGTAGCGGGCAAAGGCATCAACCACCAGGCGGCGGTCATCCGCCGGGGTAACCTCGAGCGGCTGGGTGTCAAGGCTCAGGATCCGGTCATCATATTTGACCACTTCCTGAATGAACGGGATTTTCCACGCAAGGCCCGGAGTTTCCTTCACCGCGCGGACCTGACCAAATTGCAGCACCAGCGCCTTTTCGCGCTCGTCAACCACAAAAACCGACGAGAGCAGCACAAACACGCCAAGCACGCCAACGCCAATTATAATCGGAAACTTTTTCATTGGTTTACCCCCCCGCGGCGTAATTCATTCAGCGGCAGATAAGGCACAACCCCCTGCCCGCCGGAGGCCTCGTCGATGATGATTTTATCAATGCCACCCAAGACCCGCTCCATGGTTTCAAGGTAAAGCCGCTGCCGGGTCACTTCCGGCGCTTTGGCATATTCGTCATACACGGCCACAAAACGGCTGGCCTCACCATCAGCCACATTGACCACCTGCGCGCGGTAGCCTTCGGCCTCCTGAATGAGCTGCGCGGCTTGGCCACGGGCCTCGGCCAATGCCTGATTGGCATAAGCGTCAGCGCGTTTTTCCAATGTATCACGCTCTTGCTCTGCGGCCTGCACATCGCGGAAAGCATCAATCACCTCGCGTGGCGGGTCGGCTTTGTCAAAGTTGAGCCGCACGATGTTGACGCCACTATCGTAGCTATCGAGTGTTGACTGGATCAGCTCGCGCACCTCTTGGGAAATCGCATCGCGATCCCGGTTCAGGATCGGCGCGAGGTTGGAGCGCCCGACCACCTCGCGCATGGCTGATTCAGCAACCGCACGGATGGTTTCCTTCGGGTTTTCGAGGTTGAACAGATATTGCGCCGGGTCGGTGATGTTCCACACCACCTGGAAATCGATATCGACGATGTTTTCGTCTCCGGTCAGCATCAGCCCTTCAGAGGCCCGGCCACCCACGCCGCCAACACCGATATCCTCGGTATTTTCGCGGGTTACCCCGACGATTTCAGCGGTGACCAGTGGCCAGGGGGCAAAGTTAAGCCCGGATTCGCCGGTTTTGTAATATTCGCCCAAAAACAGTTCGACCGATTTTTCCTCGGGTTTTACGGTATAAAACGAATTGAACGCCCAAAGCCCGGCCGCAGCCAGCCCGATCAGCAAATAGCCGCCTTTGCCAAGGCCTCCGCCTTCGCCGCCGTCACCACCGGAGCCACCACCGCCACCCATGATGTTTTTCAGCTTTTCCTGACCCTTGCGCATAAGTTCGTCAATATCCGGCACCGGTTGCGGGCCACGCTGCGGCGGCGGGCGCTGACCACGGTTGCGGTCATCATCGCCACCGCGATCACCACCACCGCCCCATGGGCCGCCGGAATTATTATTGTTATAAGGCATGGCTAAGTCTTCCTTGTCGAAAGGTTTCTATTGCTCTGGGAATTGTTCATTTAGCGCGAATTTGTCAAGGCTTCCGGGTAAGAACAAACGTAAAAACCGCCAAAGAGTGTCAATAAACGCCAATCCGATGATTTTTGCTTTATTTTGCCGGGTTGATTATGTTGTTTTGCCCGGATCAATGGCACCGGGTGGCAGACCGCTTACCAGCCCGGCGGGATAAAGATTTCTTTTGAGGATCAACAAATCCTATGTTAAGTAATGCGCCAGAGCAGATTACGGAAGGAAGCTCATGAGTTTGCCGGCAAAAACCGACGATATATCTGATACCACCATTGCAGATGTAATTTCGAGCGCCAGCTCAGCCACCGATTTCATGAAGGCGCTGGCCCATGAAGGGCGGCTGATGATACTGTGCCATCTGGTCTCCGGTGAGAAATCGGTGACCGAGCTGGAAAACCTGCTTTCCTCGCGCCAGGCCGCAGTCAGCCAGCAACTGGCCCGCCTGCGCCTTGAAGGGCTGGTCAATTCACGCCGTGACGGCAAGGTGATTTATTACTCTTTGGGGGACCCGAAAGCTGCCCGGATGATCGAGTTGCTCCACCAGATGTTCTGCTCGGTCGGAGAACCTGACAAAACGGCTTCGGCCTGATTGCCCTTTTCACGATGTGATGATCGATGATGCTTGCCGAGGCGGAGCCTCGGCCATGGCGTCGCGATTCCCATTTTTGATGGCCTCATCAAAAATGCCACCGGTGCCGCTTGATGCAACATCGGGATATTTTTACTGCGGTGCCACCGCGCGCACCCGGCTCGGGGAGCAAAGGCGGGGCTGCGCCCCTGTTTGCCCCCCTCGCCGGGCGCGTGCCTCGCTTTACTCGGCAGGGTCTATGGCACAGCTTCCAACACCATTTCAACCAGTTGGTCTTTTTGGAAAAACCGGAAATTCCCGTCGGAAATCAGCAAAACCCTTATCTCTCCGCCCTCTGCCCGCCAAACTGAAATTCCTTCAAGATTATCAAACCGCCCCGCCGGGGTGTTGATCAGCACCTCTTCATTGATCAGCCCATCCGCAATTTCAAACCGCCTGATCCGGCTGGAAAAGCCAAACAACCCGGCCAGGTCACGCTCCAGCACATAAAGCCGGCCCTCAAAAATATCCGCCCCGGTAACCAGATAATCCCCGCGCCGCTCGATCTGCCAATCCTTGTTCCACGCCTCGCCCATATACCGATACACCGGAAACGGGGTTTCGTAACCGCCCGAGCGCTCGGGGATCGCATAAACCACCCCGCGCTCATCCACCGCCAGAGCCTCCAGCCCGGAATTATTGATCAGCCCTGGAAAATCCGGGTGTTTGGGCACAAAGCCGGGCAGGCCCTCAGGGCTATTTTGCACCATCACCCGGTGGTTACCCTCAAAAGACATATAAATCTTGCCAGAATCATCAATCGCCAGCCCTTCGGCATCGGTGTTCAGCCCGGTGAGCGGCGCGCCTTTTGTATCCAGTATCGGGGAGAGTGCCAGCCCGGCCAGCCCAACCATCCGGCCATTTTCGCGCAAAATCTCACCCCGCAGCAGGGTGCCCCGATCAGAGGTTGCTATAAATGACGCCCCGTCCGCCGCAACTTCGAGCGAGGAAAAACCGCCAAAGCGGGCGTCATCCATTTGCATGGTCAGCGTGGCATCATGGCGCAACAGCACCTGTGCCTGCACCGGCAACCACCAAAACAGGCTGGAAATCAAAATCAGGTATTTCATGGAGCGCCCCGTTCCCCGCATATGGGCTGGCCAAACCGGCCATAACCGGCGCTTTCTTAGCGTATCGGGCCAAGGCGGACAAGCCGTGTGGCACGATTGCCTCAGGCGCTGGCTTTTGCCCGCCGATTGGCTATGGCCAGCAGAATAATGCCAAAGAAAAACAACGCCACCACCGGTGATATTCCGGCGCGCTGGCTTTGGGTGATAGCGGTGACGATCGTGACCAGCATTGGCCCGATAAAGGCGGTGGCCTTGCCTGCCATGGCGTAAATTCCAAAAGCTTCGGCCATGGATATCTTGCCGGCAACAAATTCCACCACCAATGTGCGCGAAGAAGCCTGCATCGCCCCGCCCGCCGCACCGATCGCGCCGCCGCAGATGAAAAACGCAATATTTGGCCATGGTGAGCCTTCGGCCACCGGTATGAACAACACTGTTTCGGGTGTGATCGTCAGCACGGTTATGCTGATCAGCATCAACATCCAGATCGAAAAGGTGACCACCGGCATCGGCCCTTTGCGCCCGTCAACCCAGCCACCAACCCAAGCCCCCAGCGCGCCGGCAATCGCGGCGGCTATGCCGAATATCCCCAGCTCAAACGAGCCCCAGCCCAGCACGCCCGCCGAGTAGATCGCGCCAAAGGAATAGAGCACGACCAGCCCGTCGCGATACAGCATCGAGGAGAGAAAAAACATCCAGAGATGGGGGTACTTCTTCAGCTTGCCCAGCGTGTCACGCAGCCCGCCCACGCCTTCTTCCACCGCGCTTTTCAGCTTTGTATCCTTGCGGATATCCGGGGTGAACAGGAAAAACGGAATGGCAAACAGAATGAACCACAGTGCCGAAATCGGCCCCGATGCCCGTGCCGGCTCGCCCATGGCCGGGTCCAGCCCCAAAATTGGCTGCATGCCGATCAGGGTGGTGTCTGACTCGGGTGCGGTGGAAATAAAAGCCAGATAGATCAGCAATATCAACACCCCGCCCACATAACCCAGCGCCCAGCCAAAGCCCGAAAGCCGCCCAACTTCCTCACGCGGGACCAGATCAGGCAGCATGGAATTGGTGAAAATAATCATATATTCCGCGCCGATGAAGGCAATGATGAAGGCGATATAGATCATCGTATAGCTTTCGGCCCCCGGCACCGCCCACCACAGGCCGGTCGCGCCGATGACAAACAGCGTGCTGAAGCCAAAGACCCAGGGCTTGCGCGGGCCGGTCCTGTCGGCCATCGCCCCGAGAAACGGCGCGCTGACCGCAACCAA
>WFQA01000079.1 GCA_015487255.1 Paracoccaceae bacterium
CAGCTTCCTTATATTGTGCCATCATCAAGAATTGCCCGGAAAACCAGGGCAATCCGTCGGGTTTGCGGGGCCGCACCCCGGCGCGCCCTCGATTTTATGAACATCAGGTTGACCAGCTTGCCCCGGCTGAGCGGCATATCCGCCCAGCCCAAAGTGTCCACCACCAGCGCCGCCACTTCCTTGGCAGCGCTATAGCCGGCAAAATCGGAGTCAATATTGACCTCGAAATCAATTTCCGTGCCCTTGTGGCTACCGCTGGAGCGGTCCTTGGCCAGCTCATCCCCAAGGGTGATATAGGTGCCGCTAGGCGGTGTGCCGGTGCCTGGCGGTGGAGAATCATAGATACCCTCCACCATGGCAACCAGGGCCGCATTGCCACTTAGCGCCGTAAAAACAGCCGCTTGCAGGGCGGCGCTCATTGCATAGCTCATTGCCTGCCCTCCTCGGCCCATATCTCCAGATACTGGGCATTTTCGCCGTAATCCCCCACGGCGAGAATATCAAAGCTGCGCCCCTCCTCGCGAAAGCGCTGGTCGGGGCGCGGGCGGGAATCCGCACCAAACGGTGCCGCGCGGGTCAGAATTCTGTATTTGACCACCGGCAATGTGCGCGCCCCAACCTGGCGCTCCACACTGCCGCGCGCTTCAAGATTGGCCCACACCACCCCTTTGGAAACCCAGCTCTCAGCAAAGCCCCCCATGCCATCGGGCACCCGGTTCAACTCCTCCAGCACCAGTTTTCGGTTGAGTTTAGGCGTGCTCATGGCGCACCTCCGAGGCGAAACCTCTTGTAAGGCTCGATCAGCGCCGCCACCCCAAAGGGCATTTGCCCGGCCCCGCTCACCATCGCATCGCGGTTTTCATAATAGCTCGCTGCCAGCATCAGCATCGCCTGGCGCAAATCCGCCGGCACTTTGCTCCAATCGCCAAACCCGGCAAAAAAGATGATCTGCGCATAGCCATTCGGAGCAATTTGCGGCAATCCCCCGGTCTTGGAAAAAAGTCTCGGCCGTTGCCCGTCATTCAACAGGCCATACTGGCTGGGCGAAATCACTTCAAAGCTGCCATCCTGCTCATAGATCTTGAGCTGGATCAGCGTCGTCACCGGCGAGATCGGCAGCGCCTGCGCGCCGGCTTCCAGCCGCCAGGTGGAGAGGATCAAGTTGAACCGCCGGGTTATCAGTATTTTTTTAGTCCGGGCCTCGATCGCCCCCATTGCGGCACGCAAACAGCTTTCCAGCAGCGTATTTTGCGCACCGTCATCAATAAAACCGCTGCCCAGCCGCATATGTTCGCTAAACTCGGCCAAAGGCAGTTCGGCGCTGAGCAAAGGTGAAAATTCAGTCAGATTCATGGAAATCTCCAGTCAATGAGGCCGCCGCAATCCGCAGGATCGCCGCCTGTTTCAAAACCCGCTTCATGTCAGTGCCCACGGTGCAGGTCAGCAGATAAACCTGCCCTGCAACACCGCCAGCCAACACCGCGCGAGAGCAGCTCGTGCTCAGGGTTTGTTCAATAATTCTCAGGCAATTCGGGTCATCATCCACGGGTTGGACCGTCCAGCCCAGATCATCCACCACCTGTTCGTGCTTCAAAAGCCCCCCGGACCGCCAATCAATGGTGAAAGCCAGTTCGGAGTTCGGGTCTTTTTCAATTGTGCCGCGCATTTGGGTCCAGTCTTTTAATATTTATGAGTTCCCCCCGTGCCGCCCATACGGAGGGAGGAACAGCAAACCGGAAGCACGAGGGGAGATCAGCCGCCCCGAAGGGCGACCTATTGCGGGCCGGGCTTACGCCTTAGGCAACCGCAAATTTCAGCAGCTTGATCGCCGAGAAATCACTCACATCACCACCCACGCGCTTGGTGGCATAAAACAGCACATGCGGCTTGGCGCTGAACGGGTCGCGCAAGATGCGCAGGTCCGGGCGCTCGGCCACGGTGTAACCGGCAGCAAAATCGCCAAAGGCAATCGCGTCGGCATCAGCGGCGATATCGGGCATGTCTTCGGCAATAAGCACCGGATAACCCATCAGGCGGGCAGGCTCACCGGCGGCAAGGCCGTCAGACCAAAGGAAGCGGCCATCCACATCCTTCATCTTGCGCACAGCCCCTGCGGTTTTGGAGTTCATCACAAAGCTCGCATTGGCGCGGTAAGGCGCGTCCAGCGCATAAACCAGATCAACGATTGCATCAGCCGGATCAGTGGCGTTGAAATCACCCGCCGCACCGGTGGCCACATAGCCAAGGTTGCCCCAGGCCCAAACGCTGTTATCCACGGTTGGGTAGGTCAAAAACCCGGTTGGTTTGTCAATGCCGTCACCAGAAATAAAGGCCAGGCTCTCGGAGCGGCTGAACTTGTCGGCAATGCGGCTGGCCAGCCAGCCTTCCACATCAAACGCGCTGTCATCCAGCAGGCGCTGCGAAGCCTTGGGCAGGGCCGAAAGCTCATGCAGCGGGATCGAGATACGATCAATCTGCGGTGTGCCGGTCTCGGTCGATGTGGTGGTTTCATCCGCCCAGCCAGCGCCGATATCGGTGCGGTCAACCAGCACGTCATAAGCGGTGCTTTCCACCTGCACCACGTTGGAAATCGCGCGGATGGACGCCGCCCCACGCAAAACGCTGGTAATCTGCTCGGCGGTTTGCGGATCGACCAGAAAGCCGCCATCAGCCGCAACCGCGGTTGAAAGCGCTTTTTCTTCCATTGGCAGGCCGCGGAGCGCATCATCATCACCCGAGCGCAGATAGGTCGAAAACGCCTTTTTATGGGGCATGTCAAGATCGGCAGCCGTAGAAAGCGCCGGGCGGGAAGTGGAGATAGATTTACGATCAAGCATGTTAATTCGATTTTCCTGTTCTTTAAGTTTGGATTTAAGTTCCGACTGGAACCCGTTGAATTCAGACAAGAACCCTTGCAGTGCAGCCTTCACTTCCACAGCCGGGCCTTGCGCCTTGGTTTCGGTATTACCCATCAGTTTTCCTTTTGGTTGTTCTGGCATCATGCCAGCATGTCCCTGGCGGCCCGAAAGGTCTCCGCCAGATTTTGCGCCAACGCCTCCTCGTCAGAGGAAGGCTGCACACGCGCCTCCTGAAGCATCGGAAAAGTCACCAAAGACACTTCCCAAAGCTCGATCTCATGCAGCAGGCGGCCCTTGCTCGCCTTTTCGCTGCGCTTGGTGCGATAGCCGATCGACAATCCGTCAATCGCGCCTGCCTCCAGCAAAACCTGCGCCTCACGCCCGGCCTGCACTTCAGTGAGCAACCGCCCAACCACGCGCAAACCTTTGGCATCTTCCGCAATTTCGTCCCATACCCCGATCGGCTGGGTCGCATCATGCTGCCAAAGCATTTTCACCTTGCCGCCACGGGCTTTCAGCCGCGAAAGACAGGCCTTATAGGCGCCGGGCTGCACCACATCGCCACCCTGATCGGTGGCGCCAAACAGGCTGGCATAGCCACTGATCACCGCCCCATCCACCGCCGCCTCTTCCAGCGCACAAAATTTGGTTTCGTAAGCCGGGCCTACGAATGGAGAAAAATTCATCTCATTCCCTTTCAAAGTTTTCCGATTGGTGGGGCATGCCCACAAACACCGCGCCAAACGCGCCCTCACCCGGGCTGGAAAAACGCCATCGCCACATTGACCAAAAACAGGCTCGCCGCCCCGTAAACCGCCAGCCACATCCGTTTTTCCAGCCGCTCCAGCATGGTTTCAATGCCATTCAGCCGCCGCTCCAGCCCCTTCCAGCGCTCGTCCGTCACCCGCTCATGGGTTTCAATCCGCGCCTGCGCCATATCAAACGGCTCATAGAGATAGCGCGAGCCACTCCCCTGCCGCTTACTCATCCATCACCGCCGGCAGGCCAAGCATGGCGCGCTTTTCAGCTGCGCTCAAAAAATCCGCATTCGCCACCCGCCGCCATTGCGACTCGCGCTCAACACTCAGCGCCGGCACCGAATCCAGATCCGCATTCAACCGCATCATCTCGCCGTAATAATCCGAAAGCCAATTCCCCAGCGCCCCCATGACCTTGCCAACCAAAGGCAGCACGGTCTGGCGATAAAACGCCCGGTTGGCCTCGGCATAATTGGCATAAGCCGCATCACCGGGCAGGCCCAAAAGCATTGGCGGCACCCCAAAGGCCAAAGCCACCTCGCGCGCTGCGCTCTCCTTGGTTTTCTGAAATTCCATATCCGAGGGGCTGAACCCCATCGGCTTCCAGTCCAGCCCGCCCTCAAGCAACATCGGCCGCCCGGCATTGCGCGCACCCTGATGATGGCTCTCCATCTCCGCAATCAACCGCTCATACTGGTCTTCCGCCATGCTGCCCATACCATCGGCACCTTTATAGACAATCGCCCCCGAAGGCCGGGCCGCATTGTCCAAAAGCGCTTTGGACCAGGCACTTGCGGCATTATGCACATCCAATGCCTTAATCGCCGCCTCCATGGGTGACAGCCCGTAATGGTCATCAACCGGATGAAACATTTTCACATGCAACACCGGCTGCACCTCGCCACGCATATCAAAGCGATGCTTCTTCGCCCCAACCGCATATTCATAAGCCACCGGCCAGCCATCCACCCCGGGCACCACCCGCATCCGGTCCGAGCGCAGCACAAAAAGCTCCTGCGGCAACCCGGCCTCATCCAGCCCCGCCGCTTCCAGATAACCATCACCCGAAAGCAACAGCTGGCCGTAAAGCGCCTCCAAAAGGTCCGCCCGGCCCTGCCCCTGATTGGGCCGCGCCAGCAGGTTGAGCATCGGATGCGCCTCATAGCGCCGCTGCTCGTCCGCCAGCACCAGCCCCACAGCAGCGGCCGCCTCCGCGATCATCTTCACACAGCGAAACCCAACCGGATTACCCATAAACCCGTTGCGCGCCAGGCTGGAACTATCGCGGCCAGACCAAGCCACCCGCCCGGACCCCTGAAAGGCGACAACCCCGCCAACGGCGCTGGATTTTGTCGAAGGTGCGTCTGATTTAGACGCCTTAAAAAGCTGCAAAACCATAAAGTTATGCCCCCATCTTATTGCTGGATCATAAGAAAAACCATGACTATTAACCTAGGTTAGTAGTCATCACTTCTCCGCCTATTACTTGCGTTTATTCCGCGTAAAACCCACCGGACCCGCCGCCTAAAGCCCCCGCACCCTCGGTGCCAAAAACTTCGCCGCCGGATCAATCATCAAATCCGTTATCGCCCAAACCAAAGCATCCACCCGGTCCGGGCTGCCCGCGCCCTTAAACCCTTCGCCGGTCATCAGGCACATCTGGTCCTCCAGCGCGTCCAGACCCTGCATATGGGCCACCCGCCCCTGCTCATAAAGCGCTGCCACCGGCTCGGCCCGGGCCACCTTGCCCCGGCTTGCCCGCACGGCACGATAGGCCACCAACGGGTCGATCTGCCGGATCAGGCTCTCCACCAGCTCGCCGCCCTGGTTGACTTCCGCCACCAGCCGGTCCGCCTTGAACGCGTGAAAAACCTCCACCGCCCGCGCCGCCCAGGCCTGCGGGCTGGCCCCCTGCACGCTTGCATCCTTCAGCACCGTCGCCCGCCAGTTCACCGGCGGCCCATCCGTCACCACCCCGGCCACCACGATCCCGCAAAGGTCCGCCTTGGCACCGCTGGTCACCGGCGGGTCCACCGCCACCACGATCCGGTTAAACTCTGTATCCTTGCCGCGCCTGATCCCCTCATGGCTCCACAGCGCGCCCTCTTCAGCCATCAGCATTTCGCCTTCAAGCTCTTGTCGCCCCAGCCTTGTGCCTTGATATTTCGCACTTACATAGCGCAGAAACGACGCCGCCAGATTGGCGCTATTGGCACTGGTCGGGGCCGAGGTTTTCACCGTCGATGCCTCGTCCAGAATCTCCCGGAGCAGAGCATTGTTCTTTGGTGTTGTCGTCACAACCTGCCGGGGGCTTTCCCCCAGCCGCAGGGCGAATTGCAGCATATCCCACGCCTCACGCCCCTTCTTCCACTTGGCCAGTTCATCAACCCAGGCCGCATCAAATTGCGGCCCGCGCAGCCGCTCCGGGTCAAAGGCCGAATATAGCTCGGCAACCGCGCCATTGGGCCATAAAAGCCGCCGTCGCGTTGCCTCCCATTTTGGCCGCCGATCCGGCGGCGAGCAGGCCAATATCCCGCTCTCACCAAAAACCATAACCTCGCGGCACTGCTCGATGGTCTCCCCCACCAGCGCCACCCGGCGGCAGCGCCCTTTGTCATCCGGCCGCGCCCCCTCAACCTGAGCGCGCACCCACTCCGCACCGGCGCGGGTTTTCCCCGCACCACGGCCACCCAAAATCACCCATGTTGTCCAATCCCCCTCAGGCGGAAGCTGATGCCCTTCCAAAGCCCAAAACTCAAAGAGCCAAGGAAGGGACACCAGCGCGTTATCGCTCAAACCATCCAGCGCCTCATTCAGCGCTTTTGGTTCCAGCCCGCTTAAGTAGTCGATCACAGATCTCGCGTCTTGCCGCGTCAAGGTCGAGCACGGTTTCACCGCTTCCACCTTGTTTCTCACGTTTTCCAAGCGCCACCTCTATATCAACAATTTGCTGTAAGGTTTTGAAATGTGATGCTAATTGCTTCTGGACAAGCGCTGCGTCCTCAGACACCAGCCCGCCTTCCATCCGTTCAATCAACACCTCCAACCCCCGTGCCAGCCGCCGGTATAAAAACCGCGCCGAGCGCAGGGTATCCTTGCTGGTCTTGCCAACTCTGGACGATTTCAATGTCATGTATTAAGCCTTCACCTGCTCCGTAATGGGGCAGAAACGAAAAAGCGGCGCACCTTTCGGCACCCCGCTTACCCACTTCTTCCAGCTTGCTTAGAGTTATACCTTCGAGCGTTCGCAAAGTCAAGAAGTTTGCACGCAATACGTGCGAACGCTACGCAACACCTCGCGTTAACCTATTGGCAAGCCCTTGATAACAGGGCTAATTTCCCAGCGCCCGCCATTTGGCCACATTGCGGTTATGCTCTTCCAATGTCACGGCAAAAGCATGGCCACCCGAGCCATCCGCGACAAAAAAGATATAATCCGTAGGTTCGGGATTCGCCGCCGCCTCGATCGAGGCCTTGCCCGGATTGGCAATCGGCGTTGGCGGCAGCCCGGGAATCACATAGGTATTATACGGCGTCTCGGCCCGCAACTCAGACCGCCTCAGCCCACGGCCCAGCACCTCGCGCCCCAGTGTGATGCCATAGATCACCGTCGGGTCGGTCTGCAGGCGCATGCCCTGGCGCAGCCGGTTGACAAACACCCCCGCCACCAGCCCGCGCTCCGACGCGACCCCGGTTTCCTTCTCAATGATCGACGCCAGAATCAGCAGCTCCTCGGGCGTTTCAATCGGCAAATCGGTGGCGCGCAATTCCCACGCCGCTGCCAATATCTCCGCCTGCGCGGTTTCCATCTGGTCCAGTATCGACTGCCGCGTTGCCCCGCGCCCAAACAGATAGGTCTCCGGTGCCAGCGCGCCCTCGGGCGGAATTTCGTCGATCTCCCCGGTCAGGATATCATTGGCCAGCAGCACCTGCACCACCTCAAAGCTGGTCAGCCCCTCGGCAATGGTCACCTTATATTGCACCGAGCGCCCGGAAGCCAAAATCGTCAGCACCTCAAACATGCTGGCACCGGCCGGCACCTCGTATTCACCAAATTTGAGCTGGTCTCCCAGCCCCGAATAACGCGCCCCGAGCCGGAAGATCTGCTCATTGCCGATCACTCCACCCTCCAGCAGGCGCGGAGTGACCTTGCGTAAGGTATCCCCTTGCTTTACCTCAATAAAAGCCACCTCTGCCAACGGCCCCGGCGCATAAAACTGCGCCCGCCCCCAGCCGATCACCGCGCCAAAGCCGATCAGCATCAGGATCAAAAGTGTCAAAGCATTGGCGGCCAGGGCTTTGCGCATCTATCCGTCCAACTTTTTGAAGATCACCGAGGCATTGGTGCCGCCAAAGCCAAAGGAATTGCTCAGCGCCACATCGATTTTTCGCTTCACTGCCTTGTTGGGGGCCAGATCAAGCGGGCTGTCTACATCGGGGTTATCAAGGTTGATGGTAGGCGGGGCCATCTGGTCGCGAATGGCCAGAATGGAGAAAATCGCCTCCACCGCCCCGGCCGCACCAAGCAAATGCCCGATGGATGACTTGGTGGACGACATAGTCGCCGTGCTATCCTCACCCAACAACCGGCTTACCGCGCCAAGCTCGATGGTGTCAGCCATGGTCGAAGTGCCGTGGGCGTTGACATAATCCACATCCCCCGGCTCCAGCCCTGCGCGTTTCAAAGCGGCCTGCATCGAGCGGTAGCCGCCATCACCGTCCGGTGAGGGCGCGGTGATATGGTAAGCATCGCCCGAAAGCCCGTAGCCAACCACCTCGGCATAAATCGTCGCCCCGCGCGCGCGGGCATGCTCCAGTTCTTCGAGCACCACAATCCCGGCCCCTTCGCCCATCACAAACCCGTCCCGGTCTTTATCATAGGGGCGGCTGGCTGATTTCGGGTCATCCGCGCGCTTGGTTGAAAGCGCCTTGGCGGCATTGAAACCGGCAATCCCGATGCCGCAAATCGCCGCCTCGGCCCCGCCGGCCACCATCACATCGGCATCATCAAACATGATCAGCCGCGCCGCATCCCCAATGGCATGCGCGCCGGTCGAGCAGGCGGTCACCACCGAATGGTTCGGCCCCTTAAACCCGTAGCGGATGGAAACCTGCCCCGAGCACAGGTTGATCAACGAGCCGGGAATGAAAAACGGAGAAACCCGGCGCGGGCCTTTCTCGGCCATCATCAGGGTGGTTTTTTCAATCAACCTCAAGCCGCCAATGCCCGAGCCGATCATCACACCCGTGCGCTCGCGCCCGGCCTCATCCTCGGGCAACCAGCCCGAATCCTCCACCGCCTGCTGGGCGGCGGCCATGGCAAACAGGATAAACCTGTCCACCTTGCGCTGGTCTTTCGGGGCCATGTAATCATCGGGGTTGAAACTGCCATCCGAGCCATCACCAAACGGCACCTCGCAAGCATAGCTGGTGGCAAAACCTTCCGTATCAAACAAGCTGATCGGCCCGGCACCTGATTGCCCGTCCAGCAGTCGGCTCCAAGTTTCGTCCACCCCATCAGCCAGCGGGGAGACCATCCCCAGCCCGGTTACCACAACTCGACGCATATTTCTGCCCCCGTTAAATCGTTTCCCACGGGTTTACCCCAAGCGCCCCATCAAGAGCAAGAGTTTACGCACCCCGATACTGTGCGGCGCCGCCCCCGGCATCATCCTGCTCAGGCCGCTTGGGGGCAGGCTGCAACCAGCAATAAAAAACGGCACCCGGTTGCGCCGGGTGCCGTTTTTTACGCTATTTCCGAAAAATCAGGTGTTTTCGGAAATATATTTGACCGCATCGCCAAAGCTCTGGATATTTTCGGCCGCATCATCGGGGATCTCAATGCCGAACTCCTCCTCAAACGCCATTACCAGCTCAACGGTGTCAAGGCTGTCAGCGCCCAGATCATCGATGAAGGACGCGCCCTCGACAACTTTGTCTTCTTCCACGCTCAGGTGCTCGACAACGATTTTTTTCAGGCGATCTGCAATGTCGCTCATGGTTTCATCCTTTTGCAAATGAGCGGCGCGCCGCTCGGGTTATGAGGTGTCATCGGCCAGGCGCCAAATCTTCCGTTTGAAAAACTAATTCGCCCGCCGGGCAGTGCCCCGGTAAATCCTGATGCGGGCTATAGCATACTCTGCCTAGTTGGCAAGTATTTTTCCGATTTCAATAGTTGACTGCCCGTAAACCGGGCGGTCAACCCAAAAAAGCCGTTACATATCACGAAATGGCGGGCGATACCGCATGGGTCAGGCCCGGCAGGCAAAGCTTAGCAGATTATAACCGCGGCCGCCTTTTGCACTGCGCTCGGCACCCGTTATTCCGGCTTTGCCCTGGCCACCGCAATAGGCATCTGCCGCGCCGCGCACGGCCATTTCACCAATCACATCGGTGTAATAACCATAAGTTATGACATTGCCATTCTGAGATGCCACATCCAGCTTGCCAGCCACACCGGCATTGCTGACCAGCGAAGCATTAACCATGCCGCGCCCTACCTCGGTGCCGGGCATTGGTTCCACATCAAAAGGTTCTTCGCAAGCCGCCAAAAATCCGGCGGCAGCTACGAACAGAAAAGGTTTTATAAGTGCCATATTGTTTCTCCGTTAAATTTCAAATCCAGCTTACAAGCGAATTCTCCACCTGTAAATCGCTTTAGCACCTGTTGATGATCTTCCCAAATATAGGGTTGCACATTTCCCCCTACACAAATTGTGGCCACCCCCCTATAGTGCCAAAAACAAACCAACCACGGAGACACCGATGCGCTGCCCGTTTTGTGGAAATATCGACACCCAGGTGAAGGACTCGCGCCCCGCCGAAGACCACGCCGCCATTCGCCGCCGCCGCTATTGCGCCGCCTGCGCGGGGCGCTTCACCACCTATGAGCGGGTGCAGTTGCGCGACCTTGTCGTGCTGAAAAAAAACGGCAAGCGCGAGGATTTTGACCGCGACAAGCTGGCCCGTTCCATCCGCACCGCCCTGCAAAAACGCCCGGTGGATGCCGACCGGATCGAGCAGATGATCTCCGGCATCGTGCGGCGGCTGGAGAGCCTGGGCGAAGTTGACATCCCGTCAGACAAAATCGGCCAGATCGTGATGGAAACCCTGGCGCGAATAGACACCGTGGCCTATGTGCGCTTTGCCAGCGTCTATAAAAACTTTCAGGCCGCGGATGATTTTGAGGAATTCGTCTCCGAACTCCGCCCGCCAGCAGATGGCGACTGACGACCCGCGCTGGCTAAAGCTCGCCCTCTCACTGGGCGCGCGGGGGCTGGGCAATGTCTGGCCCAACCCGGCGGTGGGTTGTGTGATCGTGAAAAACGGCCGCGTGCTTGGCCGTGGCTGGACCCAACCCACCGGCCGCCCCCATGCCGAAACCATGGCGCTAAAGCAGGCGGGCGATGTGCGCGGTGCCACCGCCTATGTGACGCTGGAGCCATGCAGCCACCACGGCCAAACCCCGCCCTGTGCGGCAGCGCTGATAGCGGCGGGCATCAAGCGGGTTGTGTGCCCACTGGCGGATCCGGATAAAAGGGTTGCGGGCAAGGGTTTTGCGATGTTGCGCGCAGCGGGTATTGCTGTCGATACCGGCCTGATGGCGGCAGAGGCCGAGAGCACGCATGCCGGTTTTCTGCTTTCCCGCACAGTTGGCCGCCCTGCCCTCACCCTTAAGCTCGCCACCTCGCTCGATGGCCGCATTGCCACGGCAACGGGCGAAAGCCGCTGGATCACCGGCCCGGACTCCCGCCGCCATGTGCACCATTTGCGCGCCACCCATGATGCGGTTTTGATCGGGCGCGGCACTGCCGAGGCTGATGACCCGATGCTCGATATTCGCGGCCTTGGGCTGGAGGCGGCCAGCCCGGTGCGGGTGGTGGTGGATAGCCGGCTTTCGCTCTCCCCCCAATCCCGCCTCGCCCAAAGCGCACGCGAAGTTCCGCTCTGGATCTGCCATGCAAAAGCCCCGCCGGAAAAACTGGCCATGTGGCAGGCGCTTGGGGCGAAGCTGATCGAGGTCGAGACCAGTGCCAGCGGCCTTGATCTTGGTGATATGTTGCAAAAACTGGCGGCTCAGGGGCTGACCCGGATATTATGCGAAGGCGGTGGCCAGCTTGCCGCCAGCCTGATCGAAGCAAGGCTGGTGGACCGGATGGAAGTCTTTCATGCGGGGTTGCTGCTGGGAGGCAAAGGCACGGCAGCGCTTGGGGCATTGCCCTTTGCAAGCCTTGCCGAATTCCCGCGCTTCAATCTTGTGGAAACGCGGGTTATCGGCGCAGATACCCTGTCCATCTGGCAATAACAGCGCATGACCTGGCGACCGGTAGTGCATTTTGCCAAAGGCAAAATGCGCAGCAGCGCTATGGCCTCGCTTCGCTCGGTGGCGGCGCGTTTAGTTTTGCTTATTTTACAAAGACAGCACCCGCGCCGCACTGCAACAACAGCACTTGCGGCAGGCCCAACCATTTTCGGGTGATTGCAAGATGAACGGCTGGGCTGTTTCCACACACGCAAAGCTCACAGCGCGGCGCGGGTGCTGTCTTTCCACAGGCGCAAGTATCAACGCGCCGCTTTGCCGGGCTTTCAAACCCCGTAAATTTCACCGAACTTGGCATTCAGATAACCAAGCAAAGCCGCTGCCCCGGCCTTGTGGCCTACCACATCCTCTATCAACTGCCCCGGTGCTTTCATCCGGCCATGCTCGTGCACATTGCGGTGCAGCCACTCAAGCGGCGCGGCCAGATCGGCCCCCGCGATCATCGCGTCCAGCCCGGTAATATCGGCCTGCATCCTAGCAAAGAATTCACCGGCATAAAGATTGCCCAAACTATAGGTCGGGAAATAGCCAAACAACCCGACCGACCAATGCACATCCTGCAACACCCCGTTGGCCGGGCAATCAACCGCCACGCCAAAATCCGCCTCGAAACGATCATTCCATGCGGCTTCAAGCTCCTCCACCTCCAGTTCCCCCTCGATCAGGGCGCGCTCAAGGTCAAAGCGCATCATGATATGCAGGTTATAATGCACCTCGTCGGACTCGGTGCGGATATAGCTGCTGCGCACCCGGTTCACCGCCTTGTGGAAATCATCAGCGTTTGAAACCCCGATCTCGCCAAAATGCTTTTTGAACAGCGGGAATAAATGCCCGGCAAAGGCCCTTGAGCGCCCGATCTGGTTCTCCATCATCCGGCTTTGGCTTTCATGCACCCCCATCGACGCATAGCTATAAGCCGGTTCCAACCTGTCCGCCCCCGGAATGCTCTGCTCATATATACCATGGCCGGTTTCATGGATGGTCGAATAAATGCAGTCAAACGGGTTGCTCTCATCCACCCGCGTGGTCAGCCGCACATCCCCCCCGTTGCCCGAGCAAAACGGATGCACCGCGATATCCATCCGCCCCGCCTGCCAGTCATAGCCAAAAATCGCAGGCAATTCACGGGCCAGCGCCATTTGCCTGTCTTTTGGGAAATCCCCCTTGAGCACAGGCATCACCTTGCCGCTGCCGGCAATCCGCCCGCGCAAATCAACCAGCCCTGTGCGCAATTCCCCCAGCAATGCGCTAATCTCGCTACTGCCCATCCCCGGCTCGTAGTCATCCATCAATGTATCGTAAAGACTGGCATCACCCACCCGCCGCGCCTGTGCCTCTTGGCGCTTGAGGTTGACCATTTCGCCCAAGGTTGGGGCGAAATCGGCGAAATTCTGCGCCGCGCGGGCCTTGGCCCAAATTCCCTGTGCCTTTGCCGCGTGTCTGGCCAAAGCCTCGGCCAGATCAGCCGGCACTTTGGTCGCTGTGTCATAGGCTTTTTGCGCCTCGCGCACATTGACCTGCGCCGCCGCATCCAAAGCGCTTATGTCAAGCGCGGCAATCCATTCCGCCACGCGCGGGTCACACCGCCGCGCATGCATAACCCCCTCGATCGCCCCCATCTGCTCGGCTCGTTGAGCACCACCCTTGCTTGGCATCTTGGTTTCCTGATCCCAGCCCAACAAGCCGGAAACCTGCGCCAGCGCGGTGGTTTTTTTGATGTGATCAAGCAGCAATTCATAGCTCATGGGGGAATCCTCTTTTCAACCTATCAAAATCTCATGTGCATCAAGCGCAATGTCCAGCCTCAAACGCGGAAGTGCCTTTGCTCGGGGACACCGTCGCTGCGCGCCGCCACCCCCTCGCCGCAGGCAGGCCATATACATGGCCTACCAAGTTCAGGCCCTGGGCGCAAAAGCCTCAGGGTTGGCCTCCCGCGCCATATGGTCGAGCACCGCATTTACGAATTTGGCTTCCTTGCCTTCTGGGAAAAACGCCTTGGCAATATCGACAAACTCGCTGATCGCCACCCTGGGCGGGGTATTTTTTGCCACCAGCTCCGCCCCCGCAGCGCGGAAAAGCGCCCGCAGGGTCGGATCGATCCGGTCTATCGGCCATTTGGCCACCAAAGCGCCATCGGTCAGCTTGTCGATCTTGGCCTGCTCGGCTACAGCCCGGTAAGTGAGCGCGCGGAAAAGCTCAAGGTTGCCCTCGGCATAGGTGTCGCCATCCAGCTCGGCCCCAAAACGATGGGTCTCGAACTCTTGCTGCACATCTTCCAGCGCCGCGTCCGATGCCTCCATCTGGAAAAGCGCCTGCACGGCAAACAGCCTTGCGGTGGATTTCTTTTGCTGCGCGCGCGCACGGCGCTCGTTCTGGCTGGCCATCAAGCTGTTCCCTTATCCGCTTTTCCGGCCATCATAATATGCTCGGAAGCCGGGGCAATACGCCCCTTTGCCGACTTTGTAAAGCGCCGCCTGATCGCCAGCAGATGCAGCGCCGCCTCTGCCGCGCCGCCGCCTTTATTCTGCCCGTTGGCATCGGCGCGCAGCTCAGCCTGCGCCATATTTTCCACCGTCAAAATCCCGTTGCCGATGCACAGCCCCTCCAGCCCCAAAAGCATGAGGCCGCGCGCGCTGTCATTGCACACGGTTTCATAATGGCTGGTCTCGCCGCGGATCACACAGCCCAGCGCCACAAAGGCATCAAAATTCTTGGCCGCCAACCTGATCGCGGTAGGGATTTCCAGCGCGCCGGGCACCTCGATGGTTTCAAAACCTGCCCCTGCCAGCTTGATCGCGCGCGCGGCGCCGGCGGCAAGCTCCGTGGCGATTTCCCCGTAATAGGGCGAGATCACAATCAGCACCTTGGGGGCTGTGTCAAATTTTGGCGGAGTCAGGCTGTCATGTTGCAAGGCCATTTCACAGCTCCTCGATTGCTTTGGTTTTGACAATGCTCAGCCCATACCCATCCAGCCCAATCACATTGGGGCTGGGGGAATTGCTGAGCAAAATCAACTCACTCAACCCCAAAGCTGCCAATAATTGCGCGCCCAGCCCATATTGCTTGAGCTTGCTTTCCGGCTCGGCATCAAGGCTCAGGCTCGGGGCCATGTCACGCAACAGCACCACCGCGCCGCGCCCTTCGGCGGCGATCATCCGCATGGCATTGCTTAGCTCCCCCCCCTTGCCCGGGTTCAGCCCAAGCAGGTCATCAAACGGGTTGGCGGCATGCATGCGCACCAGCACTGGCCCCGGCGCATTCAAATCCCCCTTGCTCAGCACCAGATGCTCGGCGTTTTTCAGGCTGTCCTTGAATATCCGCAAACACCAGTTGCCGCCATATTCCGACACAACCTCGCGGCTGGAGATTTCAACCACCAGATGATCGTGGCGCAGGCGATAGGCGATCAGGTCCGAGATCGTGCCGATTTTCAGCCCGTGTTTTTTGGAAAATTCGATCAGGTCCGGCAGGCGGGCCATGGTGCCGTCCTCGTTCATGATCTCGCAAATCACGCCCGAGGGGTTCAGCCCGGCCAGCTTGGCGATATCGGTAGCGGCCTCGGTATGGCCGGCACGCACCAAAACCCCGCCCTCGCGCGCCTTGAGCGGAAAAACATGCCCCGGGGTGGCGATCTCGGCCGTGCGCACCTGCGGGTTGATCGCGGTGGCCACGGTTTTGGCGCGGTCTTGTGCCGAAATTCCGGTTGTCACCCCCTCGACCGCCTCGATCGAAACGGTAAACGGGGTTTCGTGGCGCGAGGAATTACTGGAGGCCATCATCGGCACCCCGAGCCGCGCCACCTGCGCGCCGGTCATGGTCAGGCAGATCAGCCCGCGCCCGTGCTTGGCCATGAAGTTGATCGCCTTGTCATCGGCCATTTCAGCCGGGATGACCAGATCACCCTCGTTCTCGCGGTCCTCATGGTCCACCAGCACAAACATCCGCCCGGCCCTGGCATCTGCAATGATATCTTCAATCGGGGAAATATCCCCCGCATAGGGGCTTTGCGACATGCGGCTCTCCATATTTGCCGCAAGCTTTACCGCAAAGCCAAATTCAATACCAGCCAAAACCCAGCATGGCGAAAGGCTTGCATTGCCCGGGCCGGAAAGCTCATGCATAATGCGGCTATGGACACAACCCTGAATATCTCTCACTATGCCGCATTTCTCTGTGCCGTGCATGACAGCTTTTCCACCTGCGCCTGCCAGTTGAAACCAAAAGAAAATTTGCGTGCCCGGTTCAGGAACTGGCGCACTGGCCCCGACAGAACATCAAAACCCTGGAAGCCGATGCTCAATACCGCCTTGAAACTGGCCGCTTCTCCCACCGGCAGCATATTGGAATTTGGTGTTTATAATGGCAAAACCCTGAATTTCATGGCCAAACACCAAAAGCGGGCACGGCTGCACGGCTTTGACAGCTTTGCCGGCTTTCCCGAAGACGGGCGGGCGGATTGGCATCAAGACATGGCTGTCGCGCAAATACCTAAAATGGCCGATAATGTTCAGCTTCATATAGGATATTTTGAGAAAACCCTGCCCGAATTTGCCGCTTGCCATCAAGATGAGCTTGGCAGTCTTGGCCTCGTTCATATTGATTGTGATCTCTACTCCTCAACCAAAACGGTTTTTGATGCGCTTGGCCCTCATCTGCGCCCGGGCCAGTTGATCGTATTTGACGAGTTGATGAATTACCGCGAATTTGCCCAAAACGAGTTTCTCGCTTTTTACCAATTTCTATGCCTGCACGAGCTTGATTTTGAATGGGCAGTCACAACAGGCAGCGCTTTTCCCTACCGCCAGCATAACGGTGTGATGGCAAATCAGCCCTTTGGCCAATACCGCGCCCGGGGCTATTTTCAAAACCAGACCATCCGCCTGCTGCCCCGCGCCAAGGGCCGGCACTTTGGCACCAGGCCCGCCCCCGAAGCACTGGTGGCCAATCTGGCCGCGCAATTGAGCCAAACCGGGTAAAAGCGCGCCGCTCAAGCCCCGGTAAAAGCAGCGGCCAAAATGCCGATCAAAGCCAGAACCGAGCACCCGAACAAAGAAAAACTGATCAGGCGCACCGCCCATGATGGCGTGGCCGCCACGTCCAGCTCCTGCATTCTGAAATGCAGGGTGTTATAGCGCCAGCTCGCCAGCAAAAACGCGCCCATGCTGATGGTGATCAGTATCGTGGCGATGGTCAGCAACATCCAGAGCGGCAGGGATTCGCTGAAAAACTTGGCGATCCCCAGGCCCGAGGCAAGTGCCGCCAGGCCGGTGCGTATCCACGCCTGAAAGGTGCGCTCATTGGCCAGCACGGTTGCATCCAGCGCCAGGCTGTGCTCGGTCGGCCCGTCCGGGTTTCTCAATTCCATACTCTTGGCTAGAACCCCCGGGGGTGGTTTGTCAATCTTCGCAATCGTGGCGCGCTTAATAAATAAACCGGATCTGATCCGACCAGAACCGCTCCACCCGTTTCATCGTGCTGTTCAGATCACCCAGATCCTCCCCGTCCAGAATATCCTTTTTCTGCAACAGGCTGGCATGGCGGGCAAATAGCTGCGCCACGGTCATGCGCACATCGCGGCCCTTTTCGGTGAGCTTCACCCGCACCGCGCGCCGATCCACCGCGCATTTCTGGTGGTGCATATAGCCCGCCTGCACCAGCTTTTTGAGGTTGTAGCTCACATTCGAGCCCTGGTAATAGCCGCGCGATTTCAGCTCGCCCGCCGTTACCTCGTTTTCACCGATGTTGAACAGCAAAAGCGCCTGCACCGAGTTGATATCAATAATCCCGAGCCGCTCGAACTCGTCCTTCACCACATCCAAGAGCAGCCGGTGCAGCCGCTCGATCAGCGCCAGGTGCTCCATATAACCGCCAAGATAAGCGACACTATCCACGCCCCCTTGCGGTTCTGTTTTCATCGCCGTCTGCGCCACGATAATTCCTCCAAAATACAATTCCTGAGGCCACCATGGCGCAATAAGTCCAAATAACGCGTTAAAACGTGGGAAAATTCAAAATAATTTTATCTCGCCCTGTATTTTCTGCAAAATTTCGCGATGCGCGGGCGGCACCTTGCTCTGGCCGGTAAACCACGGGTAAATATCCGTGTCGTTTTCGGCCATCAAGGCCTCCAGCGAATCAAGCTCCGCCGCATCCAGCTCCTCCAGCTTGCGGTTGACAAAACTGCCAAAAATCAGGTCCATCTCCTTGGTGCCCCGCCGCCATGCCCTGATTTTCAGCCGTTTAAGGCGGTGCTCTCGGGTTTCCATATATCTCTCCTTTTTAGGCAGCCTAAAATTTTTACCACTTGAGTGCAATTGCTGTTAATCTGCCAAAAAAAGGAAAAACACCATGCCCGATCTATCCCCGGAACAGGCCGCCCTGAAGGCCAGCATCCAAAAATCCGCCCTGATCTGGGCGCTGATCCTTGGCGCGCTGGTCGGTGGGTTTATCTATATGCTGAATGACGAATTCGCCCAGCCGATGCGCGCCCTGATCGGTGGAGGCACCTTTATCGCCATCGCCAGCCTTATATTTTTCTGGCGTTCCAGAGCCAATTCCGCTGCCGCCACCTGCCCGAATTGCAATGCCGGTTTCTCCATCTCCCGCACCGGCCGCGTGGAAAAGACGCTCTCTTCCGCGCAAAAGGAAACGCGCGACGCCCAGCCTGATTATTCGACCAAAGTCGTGACATGGGTTGAGGAGACAATCGAAATAACCGATACCTATACCTGCGCAAAATGCGGAGACACCACCACCAAGATCAACCAGCGCACCAATGCCAAAGACCGGAAAGAAAAGATCGAACCCGCCGCGGCGAAAGATGGCGGCATGAAAGGGGCCTCCACCAACAAAACCAAAGCCGCACCGGCTGAAGGCGGGCTGAAAAAGGCAGGCCAAACCCACGCCCCGGCCAAAGGCAAAAAAACCGGTGCAGAAAAAAAAGGCTGATTTCACTTGGCGCGGGCGTGTTTTCGGTTCAAAAAGCAAGCGCCATAGTAAGAAAAAACACAGAGTATGAAATGACCTGCCCCATATGTGCAAAAAAATCCGTGCCGGATTACCGCCCGTTTTGCTGCAAGCGCTGCGCCGATGTGGATTTGGGCAAGTGGCTAAATGGCAGCTACGCCAGCCCGGCAGAGGAAACAGAGCCGGACGACGCTGAAAAACTGGCCGAACTCCTACAGCAAAAACCACAGCAATAAGCAGGGCATAAAAATCAGTATTTGCCGGCACAAAGCGCTGGACAGCCCCTGCTTTCTCCCCTAAAACCCCCTCACCCAAGGCCAGAGGCCAAACCCGTGCCCGGGTAGCTCAGGGGTAGAGCAGTGGACTGAAAATCCTCGTGTCGGTGGTTCAAATCCGCCCCCGGGCACCACTTGTTTATTTTACTTTCTTATATATCAATTAGTTAAGTAATCTCCGCTTAACTCTATCCACCTTTCAATCCACCTTTTATTGTTGGCTTGGTAGCAAGGTAATCTGGCAATTTAGACTTCCGTTCACTCATCAAAATCAGTGTGCAAGCTACGGTTTCCCCATTTTCGGTTACCAACTCTGACAATGGGTTAAAGGCCATTTGAGGTAGTTATCTGGGTCAGCCCCTTTTCTTACCCGTAAATTATTCTCTCACTAACTTTTTTCAACTAACTTTGAAGTGCAACGATTTACTAGGCTCATAGAAGTGAGTTTTATCGTGATCACACCATCGCACTGATCATTTAGGCGGATGGGATTTTCGGGCACCTTTGAAAATTATGAGGGATACAATGATTTTACGATCAAGCACAGTTGCAGTTGCAGTTGCAATTTCACTTCCAGCCACAACCATCACTGCGGAAACTCAGTGGCGTGTTGGCGCAAACTTAGCGTCCATTCATGTAGCTCCTAAGCAGGAGTTTAATCAATTCAATCCTGGGGCATTTGTTTCTATAACTTATGGAGCAGGGAAAAGATTCGAATACGGCTTACAAGCTGGCGGCTATTTAAACAGCTATAATGAGCGAACACTATACGTTAGTTCATTCGCAAACTGGCGAGTAGCAAGTCTTGGGAGCGTAGATATACGTGCTGGAGGATTTCTAGGGTTCTTTGAGTATCCAATCATTGCCGGACGAGCCCAAGACTTCGGATGGCCTACTATAGGCGATTATATTTTGGCTTTGGGCCCAAGCTTAAAGCTACGGTTAGAAAATGGTGTGGATTTCACCATTGGCTATCTTCCCGCTAGCAGTTTGAAGAAAGCAAACGGTGTGTTTACATTTCAAGCTTCAATCCCATTCGGGCGACAGCATTAATGCAATTTTTCCGCCGCCTAAGGACGGATTTCTTTAATATGCCTTTCCATCTCCGCTACTTTTTTAAAGTGAAGATCGCTGAGAACCTCTGCAATATCAAAGCGCCCCATATTCCTGAAATTGGCTGCTACAATATCAATTTTTTTTATCGTGCTAGAAAGCGCAAGCAAATCCAATACTAAAACCAAAACTGATACCCTTTTTGTAACCATTGACCAAAAGCGTATCTGCTTCCATTCAAGTAGATACGGAAGTTGTTGCCACTTTTTTTCATCGCTGCGAGTGCGGGTCAGTCAGTTTGTCTTTGGCAGGCACTATAAATGTCGTCACATTCCAGCAATAATTCACATAAAACGCCTGTTATCTCAAAGTTCCCAATGACTAGGAAGTGCATGATGATATCTTCCAGCATATCAATTGACTTATCGTATTGCGGCTTATTCATGGTTTTCTCCATCGGCAAATCACTACAACAAATAGTATCTATAAAAATTATGAATAAAAATTTAATTTGTTTCACAGATATTTCGACATAATTATTAGATTCTCATTACGGCCCTGACCCGCAGCCCAAGTATCCCTCAGTCAACGGAGTGCCCTTGGGATTAAGATATGCTGCACATGATGTTCAAGCTGGGCCAATGCGCCGAAGAAAAC